>NZ_SAUH01000001.1:600000-845000 GCF_004193175.1 Streptomyces sp. RFCAC02
ACGACAGCACCGTGTCGACGGCGGCCCGTGCGCCGGGCAGGCCGCGCGCGGCCTCCGCCTCGGCGACGCGGCGGGCGAGCCAGTCGTGCAGGACGCCGCGCAGCACGGGGTGGGCGGCGATGGTCCTCGCCCGCTCGCGGTGCCCGGCGGTGTCGCCGACGGCCTCGGACAGCAGGGGCGCGAACCGGGGGTCGGCGGCGACCGCCGCGAGGTCGCGCCGCTCCCCCGGCGGGGCGTCGAACCACCGGTCGAGGGTGAGGCGCAGGCCGGGCCGCGGATCGGCCACGGGGACACCGGCCGCCAGGCAGATGTCCAGCAGCTCGATGTCGACGGCGTGCCGGGCGCGTCCGTGGACCAGGTCGACCGGCCGGCCCTCGGCGCGCAGGCGGGCGGCCATCCGGCCGGCGAGGGCGTGGGTGAGCGGTGAGCGGGGCGGCGTCGACCAGCCTCCGGCCAGATGGCCCGCCCAGCGGGCGAGCCATTCGGCGGCGGCCGGGGCGGTGTCCCCGGCGGCCTCCGCCGGCGCCGGGGCGTCCGTGAGCAGGGCCTCGGCGCCGCTGTCGGCGAGGATGCCGAGCCACAGGGCGTCCCCGCGGTCGGCCTCCGACGTGAGGCCGGAGGGGGTGATCCGCAGTAGCCGGGCGCGCAGGTCCGGCCGGTCGGCGCCGAGTTCGGCGATCCGGTGGCGGTAGCCCTCCCAGAAGGATCGCGGGGCCGGTTCGGCGGCCGGCGAGGCGACGAGGTCGGCGGCCAGGGCGCGCTCCTCCGCCGCGATGTCGAGACCGGCGGCGCGCATGAGCCTGCGGGCGTCGGCCGGCAGGGAGGCGTACGGCGGCAGCCCGGTGGCGCAGCGCTCGACGGTGAGGCGGCGGAACTGCTCCCAGGCGGCGGCCGGCGTGAGGCGCTCGCCGAGGCCCCGCACGTAGTCCTTGAGCGCGCCCGCCGTGAGCGCGCCCGCGTGGGCGAACTCCAGGAACACGGCGCGCTGGCGCTCCTCGTCGACGGGCAGGCCGTGGACGCGCTCCGCGGTGCGGGCCTTCGCGAAGAAGGTGGCGGCGTACCGGGTGTTGTCGTGGGCGAGGAAGACGCGGGCCGCCTGCTCGTGGAAGGTGGGCAGGAAATGGGGCGCGGACCTGCCGAGGCGCTCCGCCAGTTCGTCGAAGCCGTCCTTGGCCGCGCCGGCGCGGCCGGCGGCGAGGCGGGAGAGGCGCTCGATGTCCTGGACGAGCGCGAGGGCGTGGTGCCCGTTGGCGGGGTCGTTGACGAGTGCCCAGGCGGGGAAGCCGAGCGACTCGCGGCGGACCCGGCCGACCGGGGGCGCCGCGCCCTCGCGGGTGAGGCCGAGGAAGTCGAGGGCGAGGTCCTCGGCCTCGCCCAGGGTTTCGGGGACGAGGCGCACGACGGTCCGCTCCCCGAGCGCGGGGTGCCGGTAGGCGCGGGCGGTCAGCGTGTCGGTGTCGTCGTCCCCGGGGGCGTCCGCCGGGAGGATCGCACCCGCGTCGAGGGAATGGGTGGCGCTCATCGGGCGTCCTCCGGGGTGTCGGTGTCGCGGCCGGCGTGCAGCGCGGCGGCCATGCGCATGCCCTCGGACCAGGCGACGGGGCCGGCCTCGGCGGGGCGGACGGCGGTGCCGTCCTGAGTGGTCCAGGTGAGGGCGCCCGTCTCGGTCTCGCCGTAGCCCTCGTAGTCGCCGATCCAGACGCGGGCCTCGACGGTGCGGCCGTCCTCGTGGACGGTGCAGACGGCCTCGCCGCCACGGACGCGGTAGCCGAGGGAGACGGCGCGGCCGGTGAGGAAGCGGAGCTGGGTGTAGCGGGCGCCCGCCCAGGTGGTGACGGCGGTGGCGGCCGGGTCGACGCTCTCGCGGCGCCAGACCTCCCGGTGGAGCTGCCCGACGCCCTGCCGCACATCGAGCTCGGCGGCGAACTCCCGCAGGTCCTCCAGGTCGTCGAGGAGGACGGGGTGCGGGATGCGCAGGGTCTCGGCGGTGGTCCGCACGGTGTCGCCGTCCGGATCGACCAGGCCGACGCCGCGCTCCGGGTCGGCGTCGCGCAGGAACCCGGTGACGGTCCCCGAGGGGTCGGTGACCACCAGGTCGCGCAGCGCCGCACGCCAGGCCGGGTCGGGCCAGACACGGACCAGGACGGCGGTGGGCACGGGGAGGGAGCGGATCATCCACCGCTCCGCGGTGGCGAGGCACTCGCGCTCGTGCCGGGCGAGCCACTCGGTGAGCGAGCGGAGCTGCGCGACGGCCGGGTCGTCGGCGATCTTCGCGGGGACGGACTTGAGGAGCCGGCCGGCACGGTTGCGGCACATCAGGCGCGCCGCCGACGCGCCCTCCTCCCCCACGTCGACGGCCACTTCGTAGTCGCCCGCCCTGATCCAGCCCATGCCGGCCCTCCCCTGAGGCTCGTGCTTCCCTGCGATGATCGAAACTGTAGGAGACGCCACTGACAATCGGTCCGGTGGCCGGTGCGGGAGAGGTGCGCGTGGGTGTGAACGGCGTGGTCGCGGAGGGGCGGCCGGTGCGGTGGGGGATTCTCGCGACGGGCGGGATCGCGGCCAAGTTCGCGAGTGAACTGGCCGAACTGCCCGAGGGCGACGCGGAACTCGTGGCGGTCGCCTCGCGGTCGGCGGCGTCGGCCGGGGCGTTCGCCGAGCGGTTCGGGATACCGGCGGCGTACGGCGGCTGGGACGGACTGGCCGCCGACCCGTCCGTCGACGCGGTGTACGTCGCCACGCCGCACAGCGCGCACCACGACGCGGTGCGCCTGTGTCTGGAGGCGGGCAAGGCGGTGCTGTGCGAGAAGCCGTTCACGCTCAACGCCGCCGAGGCCGTCGCGCTGGTCGAACTGGCCCGGAAGCGCGGTGTCTTCCTCATGGAGGCCATGTGGATGCACTGCAACCCCGCGATCCGCCGCATGGCGGAGCTCGTGCGCGACGGGGCGATCGGCGAGGTCAGGTCGGTGCACGCCGACTTCGGCATCGACGTGCCGTGGGACCCGGCGCACCGGCTGTACGACCCGGCGCTCGGCGGCGGCGCGCTGCTCGACCTCGGCGTCTACCCGGTGGCGTTCGCGCACCTGGTGCTCGGCGAGCCGGCCGAGGTGACGGCATGGGCGCACCTGCGCGACGGCGTCGACACGAACACGGGCCTGCTCCTCGGGTACGACAGCGGCGCGGTCGCGGCCCTGACGTGCTCGCTGGTCGCCGACACGGCGCAGGTGGCCGCGGTCACCGGCTCGGCGGGCCGCATCGAGATCCCGCGCGGCTTCTTCCACCCGGAGCGGTTCGTGCTGCACCGGCCGGGCCGCGCGCCGGAGGAGTTCACGGGCGAGGGGCCCGCGGGTTCGTTCGTGCACGAGGCGGCCGAGGTGGGGCGCTGCC
This sequence comes from Streptomyces sp. RFCAC02, assembly GCF_004193175.1. NCBI lineage: Bacteria > Bacillati > Actinomycetota > Actinomycetes > Kitasatosporales > Streptomycetaceae > Streptomyces > Streptomyces sp. RFCAC02. The sequence continues at coordinate 603,388 of NZ_SAUH01000001.1, forward strand.
TGCGGGCCGGTGCGACGGAGTCGCCGCTCGTCCCGCTGGAGGGGACCCTCGCGGTGATGCGCACGCTGGACGCGGCGCGGGAACGCATCGGCCTGCGCTACCCCGGGGAGCGGCGCAGGCCGTGACGTGCGGGCCGGTCGGCCCCGCGGCTCAGGAGGCCGCGGGGCCGGCCAGCGGCGGCCGGGCGGCGATCCAGGCGCGCTGGGCCGCGAGGTCGTCCTTCACCTCGCCGAGCTGCACGGCGACGGCGGACGGCGCGGTGCCGCCGCGCGCCGAGCGCGCCGCCAGGGAGCCCTCGACGGTGAGCACGGAGCGCACCTCGGGCGTCAGGTGGGCGGAGATCTTCGCGAACTGCTCGTCCGTCAGCCCGTCGAGATCGATGCCCTCGGTCTCGCAGACCTTGACGCACTCGCCGGCGATCTCGTGGGCGTCGCGGAACGGGACGCCCTGCCGTACGAGCCACTCGGCGATGTCCGTGGCCAGGGAGAAGCCGGCGGGGGCGAGCTGTTCGAGGCGCTCGGTGTTGACCGTGAGGGTGGCCAGCATGCCGGTGAAGGCCGGCAGCAGGACCTCCAACTGGTCGCAGGAGTCGAAGACGGGCTCCTTGTCCTCCTGCAGGTCGCGGTTGTACGCGAGCGGGAGGGCCTTGAGGGTGGCCATCAGCCCGGTCAGGTTGCCGATGAGGCGGCCCGACTTGCCGCGCGCGAGCTCGGCGATGTCCGGGTTCTTCTTCTGCGGCATGATCGAGCTGCCGGTGGAGAAGGCGTCGTGCAGCGTGACGAAGGAGAACTCCTTCGTGTTCCACACGATGATCTCCTCGGCGATCCGGGAGACGTTCACGCCGATCATGGCCGTGATGAACGCGAACTCGGCGACGAAGTCGCGGGCGGCCGTGCCGTCCATGGAGTTGGCGGCCGAACCGCCCTCGAAGCCGAGGTCGGCGGCGACCGCCTCCGGGTCGAGGCCGAGCGAGGAGCCGGCCAGCGCGCCCGAACCGTACGGGGAGACGGCGGTCCGCGCGTCCCACTGCCGGAGCCGTTCCGCGTCGCGGGACAGCGCCTGGACGTGCGCCAGGACGTGGTGCGCGAACAGGACGGGCTGCGCGTGCTGGAAGTGGGTGCGGCCCGGCATGGCCACGCCGGGGTGGGCCTCGGCGAGCGCGACCAGCGCCTCCTGCAGGTCGGCGACGAGCCCGGCGATGACCCGCGCGTGGTCGCGCAGGTACATGCGGAAGAGCGTGGCGACCTGGTCGTTGCGGGAGCGGCCGGCGCGCAGCTTGCCGCCGAGGTCGGGGCCGAGGCGTTCCAGCAGGCCGCGTTCCAGCGCGGTGTGGACGTCCTCGTCGGCGACGGTCCCGGTGAACGAGCCGTCGGCCACGTCGGCGGCCAGCCGGTCGAGGCCCTCCAGCATGCGGGTCAGCTCGTCGCCGGTGAGGAGCCCGGCGCGGTGCAGGACGCGCGCGTGGGCGCGGGAGCCCGCGATGTCGTAGGGGGCGAGCCGCCAGTCGAAGTGGACGGAGGCGCTGAGTGCCTCGAGCGCGGCGGCGGGTCCGTCGGCGAACCGGCCGCCCCAGAGGCGGACGTCGCCGCTCACCGGCCCTGCTCCCGCCGGGCCGCGATCTTGCCGGAGAGGCCGAAGATCTCGATGAAGCCCTTGGAGAGGGACTGGTCGAAGGTGTCGCCGGTGTCGTAGGTGGCGAGGCTGAAGTCGTACAGGGACTCCTCGGAGCGCCGGCCGGTGACGACGGCGCGGCCGCCGTGCAGGGTCATCCTGATGTCTCCGCTGACGTGCCGGTTCGCCTCGTCGACGAAGCCGTCGAGGGCGCGCTTGAGCGGCGAGAACCACAGGCCGTCGTAGACCAGTTCGGTCCAGCGCTGTTCGACCTGGCGCTTGTAGCGGGCGAGTTCGCGCTCGACCGTGACGTTCTCCAGCTCCTGGTGCGCGGTGATGAGGGCGATGGCGCCGGGAGCCTCGTAGACCTCGCGGGACTTGATGCCGACGAGCCGGTCCTCGACCATGTCGATGCGGCCGATGCCCTGGGCGCCGGCGCGTTCGTTCAGCTCCCGGACGGCCTGGAGCGGGGTGACGGCGCGGCCGTCGACGGCCACCGGGACTCCCTGCGCGAAGGTGATGACGACCTCGTCGGCCTCACGGGCGGCGGCGGGGTCCTCGGTGTACTCGTAGATGTCCTCGATCGGCGCGTTCCAGATGTCCTCGAGGAAGCCGGTCTCGACGGCGCGGCCGAAGACGTTGGCGTCGATGGAGTACGGGGACTTCTTGGTCGTCGCGATCGGCAGGCCCTTGTCCTCGGCGAACGCGATGGCCTTGTCACGGGTCATCGCGTAGTCGCGGACGGGGGCGATGCACGTGAGGTCGGGGGCGAGGGAGGAGATGCCCGCCTCGAAGCGGACCTGGTCGTTGCCCTTGCCGGTGCAGCCGTGGGCGACGGTGCCGGCGCCGTGCTTCCGGGCCGCGGCCACGAGGTGCTTCACGATCAGCGGCCGGGAGAGCGCGGAGACCAGCGGGTAGCGGTCCATGTAGAGCGCGTTGGCGCGGATCGCGGGGAGGCAGTACTCGGCCGCGAACTCGTCCTTCGCGTCGACGACCTCCGCCTCGACGGCGCCGCAGGCCAGTGCGCGCTTGCGGATGACATCCAGGCTCTCGCCGCCCTGGCCGACATCGACGGCGACGGCGACGACCTCGGCCCCGGTCGCCTCGGCGATCCAGCCGATACAGACAGAGGTGTCCAGACCGCCGGAATAGGCGAGGACGACGCGCTCGGTCACGGGTCTCTCCTTAGCATTCATGCACTGACCAGAATAAGTATGCGGCGCTCTGCATGATTCGTCAATCCGGCCACCCGTGCCGGGCGCGCGTCCCCGGGTCGATCACCGTGCGTGCTGGTTAATGTGACTCCCGTCATGAAGCGCGGGCGGAAGGAGCCCTCACATGCCCGGTGGGGTCCCGTTCATCGAACTCGGCGTGGCGGACGTCTCGCGCGCCCGGACGTTCTACGCCGGACTCTTCGGCTGGAGCTTCGTGCCGGGCCCCGGCGGGGACGGACTGATCGTGTCGGGGATGGGCGTCCCGGGCGGGCTGCACGGCGGCGAGGCGGGCGCGGCGCCCGTCGTCTTCTTCCCCGTGGACGACATGGACGCCGCGCTGACGAAGGTCGCGGACCTCGGCGGCTCCGTGGAGAGCTCGGCGATGGACGGCGACCCCGGATCCCAGTCGCGCTTCGGGCGGTTCGTGCTGTGCCGCGACGACCAGGGGTCGCCCTTCGGGCTGCACCAGCCGCCCATGTGACGGCCGGGACGGCGGGCGCGCGGAAGCGGCCCCGCGCGCTCATCCGTACGGGTGATTTCGGTGAGGGGCGCGGACGTCTGGCCGCGTGCCATGGCCACCGGGGATCTCCTGGTCAGCGGCGCACGGGGCGGGCCGCTCGGGCCGCGCCGACGCCGTACGGGACGGGACGGGCCGGCGCGCGCACCGTTCCCGCGCGGCGGCGGACCGGCCAGTCTGGGCGGCGACGCCACCCTGCCGGTCCCGCGCGGGGGCCGGGATCGCCAGGAAACGAGGTCTCGTCATGACCACAGCACCGCACACCGCCGAGGAGCCGCAGGCCGCCGCACGGGCCGCGCTGTCGCAGGGCCGCGCGCTCGTGGACCCCGCCCTGCGGACGTGGGTCGGGCGCCTGCCGGAGCCGGTGGCCCGCGTCGCGTCGTACCACTTCGGCTGGACGGACGCCGAGGGCCGCCCGACGGACGACCCCGGCGGCAAGGCGCTGCGCCCGACCCTCGTCCTCACGTGCGCCGAGGCGGTCGGCGGCGAGGCGGGCGCGGCGCTCCCCCCGGCCGTGGCGGTGGAACTGGTGCACAACTTCTCCCTGCTCCACGACGACATCCTCGACGGCGACACGACGCGCCGGCACCGGGCCACGGCGTGGACGGTCTTCGGGTCCCCCGCGGCGCTCCTCGCCGGCGACGCGCTGCTCACGCACGCCGGCCGCGTCCTGACGGACGAGGGCGCGGGACAGCGCGAGATCACCGGCCTGCGCTGGCTGATGGACGCCACGATGCAGCTCATCGAGGGCGAGCGCAGCGACATCGACTTCGAGACCCGGGCGGACGTGACCCTCGCCGAGTGCCTGGCCATGACGGAGCGGAAGACGGCGTCGCTGCTGGGCTGCTCGTGCGCGCTCGGGGCGCTGTGGGGCGGCGGGACGCAGGCGCAGGTGGCGGCGCTGCGGCGGTTCGGCACGCACCTGGGGATGGCGTTCCAGCTCGCGGACGACCTGCTCGGCATCTGGGGCGACCCCCGGGTGACCGGCAAGCCCGCCGGGGCCGACCTCGCGGTGCGCAAGAAGTCCCTGCCGGTGGTGGCGGCGCTCGACTCGGGACGGCGGCGGGCCGCCGGCTCGCCGAGCGGTACGCGCTCCCCGCCGCGGACCGGGGGACGGAGCCCGACGCCGCGGAGGTCGCGGAGCTGACGGCGCTGGTCGAGGAGGCGGGCGGCCGCGCCTGGGCCGAGAAGGCCGCGGGCGAGGAGCTGGGGCTCGCGCTCGAGAACCTGGCCTCGGCGGCCCCGGAACCGGCGGCCGGCGAACGCCTGGCGGCGCTGGCCCGCCTGGCGACCCGGCGGGACCACTGACCGGCGGGCGCGGGCACCCTGCCGCCCGGGCGGCCCACGAGGAAGACGCGTCCCGGCCGGCCCCGCCCCTCACCCCCGCGCCGGCGCGCCGCACCGCGACCGGGCGGGAGGCCCGTCGAATGCTGACCCGCCCGGGAGCCCCGACCACCGCCGGGCGAAGAAGCGTCATGGCTGCGGCCATACGTTCTGGTGCGTGCCATGCGGCCGGTCCGCGCCCGGCGGAGCGGCGACGGGCCGGTCCTCGCGTCCGCCCCGGTTCCCGGCCGCCGGGTCGTTCGGAAGCCCCGCGCGGACCGCACGGGGCAGCCGTCATCGCGGCGCCGCCCGGCCGGGATGCCGGTGTCGGACATGTTCGGGCGTGCCGCGCAGGAGGACCCGCTCGCCCCCGGTGCATGGCACGGACGCCACGGTCCCCGGCTCCGGCCGGATCCGGACCGCAGGGGCGCCGCGCGGCGGACGTCACGCCGTGCACCGGCCCCCGGGACGGGCGGGGTGACGACCGTCCGCCGCCGGGGCAGCGCGTGCGGCCGCCCGTCAGGGCACGGGCTCTTCCTTCTGCCGCTGCGCCAGGCGCAGCAGGTGGTCGGCGAGCGACTGGCCGCCCAGCGGGTCGCGGCTGATCAGCAGCACCGTGTCGTCGCCCGCGATCGTGCCGAGGATGTCGTGCACCTCCGCCTGGTCGATCGCCGAGGCCAGGAACTGCGCCGCGCCCGGCGGCGTGCGCAGGACCACCAGGTTCGCCGACGCCTCGGCCGAGATGAGGAGTTCACCGGCCAGGCGGGCCATCCGCTCCTCCTTCGCCGACTCCCCCAGCGGCGCGCGGGGCGTGCGGAAACCGCCCTCGCTCGGGACGGCGTAGATCAGCTCGCCGCCCGAGTTGCGGATCTTGACGGCGCCCAGTTCGTCGAGGTCGCGGCTGAGCGTCGCCTGGGTGACGCTCAGCCCGTCGTCGGCGAGGAGCTTGGCGAGCTGGCTCTGCGACCGCACCGGCAGCCGGTTGAGGATGTCCACGATCCGGCGGTGCCTCGCCGCCCGCGTCTGCGGTACGGCCGGGCCGCCGGCCGCAGGGTTCCGGGGTGTGTCCTCCACCGGCCGCCGATCCTCGCTCATGCTCCCCCTCCGGGTCATCTGCCGTTCGCCGCGTGGGCCGCCCGGTCCAGGATGCCGGGCAGCGCCGCGAGCAGCGCGTCCACCTCCGCGTCGCCGATGATCAGGGGCGGCGCGAGCCGTACGGCGCCGGGCACGGCGGCGTTCACGAGGAAACCCTCGTCCTGGGCCGCCTGCTGCACCTGCGGCGCGACGGGCTCGGACAGCACGATACCGATCAGCAGGCCCGCGCCCCTGACGCCGGCGACCAGCGGGTGGCCGAGGTCCCTGATCCCGTTCTGCAGACGCTCGCCCGTCCGCTTCACATGCTGGAGCAGCCCCTCGGACTCGATCGTGTCGAGGACGGCGAGGGCGGCGGCGCAGGACACCGGGTTGCCGCCGAAGGTCGTGCCGTGACCGCCGGGCGCGATGAGGTCGGCGGCGTCGCCGAAGGCGAGGACGGCACCGATCGGCATGCCGGCCGCCAGGCCCTTCGCGAGGGTGATGACGTCGGGTTCGACGCCCTCGGCCTGGCAGGCGAACCACTGGCCCGTGCGCCCGATGCCCGTCTGCACCTCGTCCACGACGAGGAGCGTGCCGGTGGCCCGGGTGATCTCGCGTGCGGCCGTCAGGTAGCCGGCGGGCGGGACGACGACGCCGTTCTCGCCCTGCATGGGCTCCAGCACGACGAGGGCGGTGTCCGTCGTGACGGCGGCGCGCAGGGCCGCCACGTCGCCGAACGGCACGTGCGTGACGTCGCCGGGCAGCGGCTGGAAGCCCCGCTGCTTCGCGGGCTGGCCGGTGAGCGCGAGAGCGCCCATCGTCCGGCCGTGGAAGCCGCCCTGCGTGGCGACCATGTGGGTGCGTCCGGTGAGCCGGCCGATCTTGAAGGCCGCCTCCAGCGCCTCGGTGCCGGAGTTGCAGAAGAACGCGCGGCCGGCGCGGCCGGTGAGGGCGATGAGCCGCTCGGCGAGGGCGACGGTCGGCTCGGCGATGAACAGGTTGGAGACATGGCCGAGGGTGGCGACCTGCTCGGAGACCGCCCGCACCACCGCGGGGTGCGCCGTACCGAGGGAGTTGACGGCGATGCCACCGACGAAGTCGGTGTACTCGGTGCCGTCGGCGTCCCAGAAGCGGGCGCCCTCGCCGCGCACGAGAGGGATGCGGGGGGTGCCGTAGTTGTTCATCAGCGCGCCCTGCCAGCGCGCGGTCAGCGACTCGTTGCTCATGACGGCTCGGCTCCGTTCTCGTGGATGGCGTCGGTGGCGGGGGCGGGCTCGTCGGGGACGACCATCGTGCCGATGCCCTCGTCCGTGAAGATCTCCAGCAGGATCGAGTGCGGCACGCGCCCGTCGATGACGCGGGCGGTGCGGACCCCGTTGCGCACGGCGTGGAGGCAGCCCTCCATCTTCGGCACCATGCCGCTGGACAGGTCGGGCAGCAGCTTCTCCAGCTCCCCGACGGTGAGCCGGCTGATGACCTCGTCGCTCGCGGGCCAGTCGGCGTACAGGCCCTCGACGTCCGTGAGCACCATGAGCGTCTCGGCGCCGAGGGCGGCGGCGAGCGCGGCGGCCGCGGTGTCGGCGTTGACGTTGTAGACGTGGTGGTCGTCGGCGCTGCGGGCGATGGAGGAGATGACGGGGATGCGGCCGTCGGCGAGCAGCGCCTCGACGGCGCCGGTGTCGGTGGCGGTGATGTCGCCGACGCGGCCGATGTCCACGCGTTCGCCGTCGATGTCGGCGAAGCGCCGCACGGCGGTCATCAGGTGGGCGTCCTCGCCGGTCATGCCGACGGCGAGGGGGCCGTGGCGGTTGAGGAGGCCGACGAGTTCGCGCTGCACCTGGCCGGCGAGGACCATCCGGACGACGTCCATCGTCTCGGGCGTGGTGACGCGCAGGCCGGCCTTGAACTCGGAGGTCATGCCGAGGCGGTCGAGCTGGGCGCTGATCTGGGGACCGCCGCCGTGGACGACGACGGGCCGCAGGCCGGCGTGCCGGAGGAACACGACGTCCTGCGCGAACGCGGCCTTCAGCTCCTCGTCGACCATGGCGTTGCCGCCGAACTTGATGACGACGGTCCTGCCGTGGTGGCGGGTGAGCCAGGGCAGGGCCTCGATGAGGATCCGTGCCTTGGGGAGGGCGGTGTGCTTGCGGGTGGTACCGGCTGCGGTCATGAGCGGTGGGCGCCGTTCTCCTGGGCGTGGTCGGCGGTCAGGTCGTTGGTCAGGACGGTGGCGGACGCGTCGCCCGCTGCCAGGTCGGCGGTGATGCGGACCTCGCGGAACCGCAGGTCGACCGGGGGGTGGCCGGGGACGACCTGCCCGTCGCGGCAGACCGGCACGCCGTTGACGGCGACGGCGAGGCGGTGCGGTTCGAACGCGGCGGACGCCGTGCCGATGGCCGCGAGGACGCAGCCGCCGCCCGTCTCCTCGCGGTGGGCGGCGCTCTTGACGCCGCCGCTGCGGGCGATCGCGCGGGCGGCCTCGACCGCGTCGTCCTCGCTGGCGGCGCCCGTCACCTCGACGCGGAGGTGCTTGCCCGCGCCATCGGCGTCCTGGACGATCTGCCGCGCGAGGTCGGCGCACACGGCGAGGACGGCCTCGGCGAACGTGTCCTCGTCCGGAATCGTGCCGGACGCGCCGGAGGCGAGGAGCAGGACCGTGTCGTTCGTGGAGACGAAGCCGGCGGCGTCGACGCGGTCGAACGTCGCGCGGGTCGCCGCCCGCAGCGCGCGGTCGAGGGCCGGGGGGTCGATGTCGGCGTCGGTGGTGAGGACGACGACGAGGGTGGCGAGCGCGGGGGCGAGTGCCCCCGCGCCCTTGGCCATGCCGCCGACCGTCCAGCCGTCGCGTTCGGCGACGGCCGTCTTGGGGACGGCGTCGGTGGTGCGGATGGCGAGGGCGGCCCGGTCGCCGCCGTGCGGGGACAGCGCGGCGGCGGCTTGGTCGATGCCGGGCAGCAGCCGGTCCATGGGCAGGCGGACGCCGAGCGGGCCGGCGGAGGCGACGGCGGTCTCGGCGGCGTTGTGGCCGAGGACGGCGGCGGCGTGCTCGGCGGCGGCGTGCGTGTCCTGGAAGCCGAGGGGGCCGGTGCAGGCGTTGGCGCCGCCGGAGTTGAGGACGACGGCGGTGACCCGGCCGCCGGCCAGGACCTGCCGGGACCACAGGACGGGCGCCGCCTGGACCCGGTTGGCCGTGAACACGCCGGCGGCGGCCGAGCCGGGGCCGTCGTTCACGACGAGCGCGAGGTCGGGGACGCCGCCCTCCGCGAGACCGGCCGCCACGCCCGCGGCCCGGAAGCCCCTGGCGGCGGTGACCGTCACGGGGCGATCCCGGTCGCGGGCAGGCCCAGCTCCTCGGGGAGGCCGAGGGCGATGTTCATGCTCTGGACGGCGCCGCCGGCGGTGCCCTTGGTCAGGTTGTCGATGGCGCAGATCACGATGACGCGCCCGGCGGACGCGTCGTGCGCGACCTGGACGTGCGCCGTGTTGGAGCCGACGACGGCGCCGGTCGTCGGCCACTGCCCCTCGGGCAGCAGATGGACGAACGGCTCGCCGGAGAACGCCTTCGCGTACGCCTCGCGCAGCGCCGCCGCCGTGACCCCCGGCCGTGCCTTGGCGGAGCAGGTGGCGAGGATGCCGCGGGGCATCGGCGCGAGGGTGGGCGTGAACGACACGGTGACGCGTTCGCCCGCGACGGCCGAGAGGTTCTGGCTCATCTCGGGGGTGTGCCGGTGGACGCCGCCGACTCCGTAGGGGCTCATCGCGCCCATGACCTCGCTGCCGATCAGGTGCGGCTTGGCGGCGCGGCCCGCGCCCGATGTGCCGGACGCGGCGACGACGACGGCCTCCGGCTCGGCGAGCCCGGCGGCGTAGGCCGGGAACAGGGCGAGGGTGACGGAGGTGGGGTAGCAGCCGGGGACGGCGATGCGCCGGGTGCCGCGCAGGGCGTCGCGGGCGCCGGGCAGCTCCGGGAGGCCGTACGGCCAGGTGCCGGCGTGCGCGGAGCCGTAGAACCGTTCCCACTCGGCGGCGTCCCGCAGCCGGAAGTCGGCGCCGCAGTCGACGACGAGGACCCCGTCGCCGAGCTGTTCCGCGACGGCGGCGGACTGGCCGTGCGGGAGAGCGAGGAAGACGACATCATGGCCGGCGAGGGTGTCGGCGGTCATGGGTTCGAGGACGCGGTCGGCCAGCGGGAGCAGGTGGGGCTGACTGGCCCCGAGGGCCGCGCCGGCGTTGGAGTGTGCCGTGAGGGCACCGATCTCGACCTCGGGGTGCTGGAGCAGCAGACGGAGGATCTCGCCCCCCGCGTAGCCGCTCGCTCCCGCCACCGCAGCACGCACTGCCATCGCCTCCTTCGCAATCGATGGCATGACTATACGTAGCGCCACAGTTTTATGCAATCGACATTGCGGTCCCCGCCACGGTCCCGCCGCCCCCGGGGTCGGGGCGGGAGAGGTCTCCCGCCCCGGACTCGTCAGGGCTGCCTGGGAATCGTCCCGGTGGCCGGCAGGGCCGGCCCCGTGCCGTACAGCTCGCGCTCGACCTCCTCCAGCGTCTTGTTCTTCGTCTCCGGGACCATGCTGAAAGTGAAGACCAGGGCGACCAGCGAGGTGCCGGCGAAGATGAAGAAGGTCCCGGAGGAACCTATGTGGTCGACCAGCACCGGGAAGAACTGGGAGACCAGGTAGTTGCCGCCCCAGAGGGCGAAGGTGGCCACGGAAGCGGCGACTCCCCGCACATGGCTCGGGAAGATCTCGGAGATGATGATGTAGGCCACGGTGCCGAAGGACACCGCGAAGACGGCGACGTACCCGAGGATGAAGACCAGCAGCAGCGTGGGGTTGGGGGACGCGGCGCGGAAGAGGAGCCCGGTGCACGCCAGCGTGATGGTCATGCCGGTGGCGCCGAACAGCAGCAGGGTGCGGCGTCCGACCCGGTCCACGATCCACAGGGACACCAGGGTGGCGAGGACCAGCGTCACCCCGATGAGGACGGTGCTGGAGAGCGCGTCGTTCGTCTCCAGGCCCGCGTCCTTGAAGACCTCGGGGGCGTAGTAGAAGATCGCGTTGATCCCGGTGATCTGCTGGAAGAGCGCGACGCCGAAGCCGATGACGAGGGCCTTCCTGAGCCGGGGCGCCCACAGGTCCCGCAGCCCGGCGCCGCCCTCCTGGCCGAGGGTCGCCCTGATCTCGTCGAACTGCCGGTCGGCGTCCCGGTCGGTGGGGTTGATCCTCCTCAGCACGGCGCGGCCGAGGTCCTCCCTGCCGTGGCCGATCAGCCAGCGGGGGCTCTCCGGGACGATGAACAGCAGGCAGAAGAACAGCACGGCGGGGACGACACCGACGCCGAAGACGTAGCGCCAGCCGTGCTCGACGTTCCAGGATTCGCTGTTGGCCCGGGAGATCAGGGCGCTGACGGTGAAGACCACCAGGTTCCCGACGGTGTTGAACAACTGGTTGAACGACACCATGCGGCCCCTGAGGTGGGAGGGCGCGACCTCCGCTATGTACAGCGGGGCGATGGTGGTCTCGATGCCGATGCCGATCCCGACGAGCATCCGCGCGGCGACGAGCATGTCCACGTTCGGGGCGAGTGCCTCGCCGACGGCGCCGACGAGGAAGACGACGGCGGTGGCGAGGAGGACCTTCTTGCGGCCGACGAGGTCGCTGAGCCGGCCGGCGACGACGACCCCGATGATGCAGCCGACGATGATGCAGGAGGTGACCCAGCCGATGCCGCCGGAGCCGAGCCCGAAGCGTTCCTGGAGGAAGCCGGTGGAGCCGGAGATGGCACCGTTGTCGAATCCGAAGAGGAATCCGCCGACGGCGGTGATGAGCGTGATCAGGACGACGTTCTTCATGTGGCCGGTCCGTGACCGGGTGGTGCTGTCCACCATGACCTCCGAGGTGAGTGGCCGAAACGGCGTTGTTCCGTGGCTCCGCGCGGGGCGCGGTGGGGTCAGGGCCGGGGCGGCGCGAGGAAGGCCGCCGGTCCGTCGGTGCCCGGTGGCGTGCCGGTGATCCCGGCGCGGGCGATGAGGGCCGCGGGGGGCTGGTCGGGTGCCAGCCCGGCGGTCAGGGACGCGGCGTTGGACGCGCCGCAGGCGGCGGCGAACCGCAGGTGGTCCCGCCAGGGGGTGCCGGGATCTCCGGTGACCAGGCTGTGGACGAGGCCGGCGCAGAAGGCGTCCCCGGAGCCGACGGCGCTGCGGGTGGGGACGGCGGGGGCCGTCACCTCGTACCACCCGTCGGGGGTGAGCGCGCGGGTCGGGCGCGCGCCGTCGGTGACGATGACGCACCGGACGCCGGCGCCGAGCCAGCCCGGCACCGGGCCGTGCTCCGATCCGCCGCCCGCGCCGAGGAGTTCGTCGCGGTTGACCTTGACGATGTCGGGCCCGGCGGCGGCGCCGGCGCGCAGGACCCGACCGTGGGCGTCGAGGACGCTGAGGGTCCCCGAGCGGCGGGCCGCGGTGATGAGCCGGCCGTAGAAGTCGTCCGGGACTCCCGGCGGCAGGCTGCCGGTGCAGACGAGCGCGCCGGCATCGGCGATCAGGGGCGCGACCGTCTCTTCGAGGTCCGCCAGCTCCGCGGCCGCGATGCGCGGCCCGGACGCGTTGTAGACGGTGGCGCCCTCGGGGTCGGCGAGGTCCACGAGCACCTCGCAGATCCGGGTGCCCCCGGCGCTGGGGCGCCAGGTGCCCTCCAGGCCCTCGCCGCCGAGCAGTTCGGCGACCAGGCGCCCGGTCGGGCCGCCCAGGAAGCCGAAGAGGTGCGGCCGGGCCGGCGGCGCGCCCGCCGCTGCGAGCTGGGTGAGGACGCGTGCGACGTTGACGCCCTTGCCGCCGGCCAGGGTCCGGTCGGCGGCGAGGCGGTGGACGCTGCCGGGCCGGTGCCCGTCCACGGTGAGGTGCCGTTCGACGGCGGTGTTCAGCGAGGCGATGGCGACGGTCATCGGGCACCTTCCCGGTCGGTGGCGCGTTCCAGGGCGATGCGCGCGGCTCCGGTGGCGACGGGCTCGGCCAGCTCGCTCACGCGCAGGGGCGTGTCCCACCGGGACCTGCGGTGCGCCACCATCTCGGGCCTGCGGAACAGGGATCCCATGAGGGCGACGGACCGCGGGCGCGTGCCGGCCAGTTCGCACAGCGCCGTGACGGTGCCTCGCACCCGGTCGCCGATGGTGTCCAGGCACAGGCGGGCGATGTCGGCGGGGGTGGCCCCGGCGGGGATGCCGTCGAGGGAAAGCAGCCCCTGGTCGGTGTCGTCCATGGCGGAGACGGTCATCCGCAGCGACGGCAGGGCGCGTGCCTCACCGCCGAGGGTGCCGAACAGCGCGTCGAAGTCGCCGGCGAAGAAGAGTTCGGCGAGGAGCTGGATGATCTTGCCCGACGGGACGGGGTGACCGAGGACGTAGCCGTCGGCGAGCCAGGAGCGTTCGTGGTCGACTCCCAGGTCGTAGGCGCGGCGGCCGGGACGGCAGATGCCGGTGGTGACCATCAGGTACTCGGAGGTGCCGATGGAGTCGAAGACGTTGGGAGCCTCCCCGGCCCCCTCCGCGTCGGCCAGCGCGGCGGCGACGGCCCGGGCGGCGATCACCTGGTCGTGCCCGCCGACGTGCACGGTGGCTCCCGGTGCGAGGCGCACCCCCAGCGCGCCGGGCGTGATCTCTCCGAGGGGCGCGCCGGTCGGCAGGACGTCGGGGAACAGGCCGGGTTCGACGCCGAGCGCGTCCATGCTGGGCCGGTCGGGGACCAGGCCGGCCAGGTCGAAGAGCTGGCTGTGCGTGATCTGGGACGAGGCGGCCGCCCAGCGCCCGGTCAGGCGCCACATGGTGTAGGTGCCGAAGTCGACCCAGCGGGCGGTCCGTGCCCAGGCGTCCGGGTCGTGCGCGCGCAGGTGCGCGAGACGCGCGGGGGTCTGGTTCGGGCGCAGCCGCATGCCGGAGACGGCGTAGTGCTCGGGCGAGTCGAACCACTCGGCGACGCCCGGGGCGAGGGCGCCGCCGTGCCCGGTCTCCCACCAGGCCAGCGAGGGGTGGACCTCGCGGCCGGCGGCGTCCACGGCCACCGACTCCTCCTGGCCGAAGGAGGCGACACAGGCGCCGCCCAGGGCGCCGTGCGGAGCGGCCGTGCCGGACGCGTACTGGGCGACCAGGTCGGCCGTCTCGCGCCACACGTCCTCGGCGTGGTGGAACGGGAGCCCGCCGTGGAGCCTGACGGGGGTACGGCGGCGCTCGGCCGGCAGCACGGTGCCGTCAGCGGTGACGCCGACGACCTTCACGTGCGTCGTACCGATGTCGATACCAAGGAACCACATTGTTCTTGGCGCCTTCCTAGAGCCCGAGTTTTCCGGGGTTGAGGGTGCCGTTGGGGTCGAGGGCGGCCTTCAGCCTGCGCAGCAGCAGGTGGGAGGCGCCGAGCGAACGGCGGGTGTACGGGGAACGGGCGAGACCGCCGCCGTGGTGGTGGGACAGCTCCGCCCCGTGGCGCAGGCACACGTCCATGGCGGTGGCCCAGACGGTGCGCAGCCGCTCGACGGCCGCGCGGTCGTCCGCGGCGTGGCCGCGGAGGATGAGGTAGAGCGACGTGCCCTGGGTGTAGACGTGGGAGAAGTGGGCGAGCACCTCGTCGGCCAGGGGGGCGAGGCTCTCGGTCAGGTCGCGGTACAGCGGCAGGACGTGGCTCCAGGTGTGGGCCACCTCGATGGTCTCGGCGAAGCCCCCGTCCTCGGCCAGCAGGTTCTCGACGCCGGAGAAGTCGAAGCGGCGCTCCATCCACGCCTCGGCGCCTCCGGCGCCGACGGCCTTGCCGCCGTGTTCCTCGACGATGCGGGTGAGGGCGGCCAGTTCGGCGCGTGCGATGTCGGTGAGGCCCTGCGTGCCCGCGAACAGCACGGGCGCGGTGAGCGTCTCGTCCCGCAGGGCGTGCCGGGCTTCCGCCGGGTCGTAGAGGCGCAGGAGGAACGGGCGGAGCCCGGCCGCCGCCTGCGCGCGCAGCACGGCGACGCCCTGCGCCACGTCGGGCAGCTCGTAGGTCTCCAGCAGGCGGGTCTCGGGCAGGGGGAAGACCTTGAGGCGCACGGCGGTGATGACGCCGAGGGTGCCCTCCGACCCCAGGAAGAGCCGGCGGAGGTCGGGTCCCATCGCCGCGCGCGGGGAGGCGGACAGGCGCAGCTCCTCGCCGGTGGCGAGGACCACGGTGTAGGCGACCGCGAGGTCCTCGATGCCGCCGTAGTAGGAGGAGAACTGGCCGGTCGCGAGCGTCGCGAGCCAGCCGCCGACGCTGGAGCGGTGCAGTGACTGGGGCGAGTGGCCGAGGGTCCAGCCGCGGGTGCGCAGCTCGTCCTCGAGTCGGCCGCCGTTGTACCCGGCGGAGACGTCGACCGTCATGTTCTCCGTGTCGAGCTGCCAGGTGGCGGGGAGGCCCGAGACGTCGAGGACGATGCCGCCGCGCACCGGCAGCGGCTGGCCCGTGACGGAGGAGCCGAGCGCCCGGACGGTCACCGGTATGTCGTGGCGGGCGGCGGCGGCGAGGACGGCGGGGATCTGCCCGGCGTCGGTGACGGCGACGACGGCGTCGGCCCGGTGGTCGTGGACGTCGAGGCGCGCGAGTTTGGTGGACAGGGGCCATGAGTCGTGGCTCGACGCGGCCAGCGCCGGGGCGTCGGTGCGCACGGCTTCCGCGTCCAGCTCCCCGGCGATGAGGGCGAGAGCGGCTTCGAGATCGGCCATGGGGTGACTCCAGGAGTGAGGGGCGGGCCGGACGGACGGCGGGCGCGCGGCCGGCGTCCGTCGTGCGGGGCGGTCGGTTGACACCCGGTGGGACACATCCTAGGCTCAGTATTCAGTTTTCTGCAATCTGCACGCTCGAACGAATCCTGGAGTGTCATGGACGCCAGAACCGGCAAGAAGATCCGCCTGGGACGTCTCGTACGCCCCGAGAGCGGACGCGCTGTCGTCGTGGCCGCCTCGCACGGGGTGAACAGCGGCCCCCCGGCCGGCCTGCGGACCACGGCGGAGATCCGCTCCGCCTTCCCGCGCCTGCGCGCCGCCGACGGCGTCATGATCACCCCCGGGATGCTGCCGCTGCTGGAGGACACGTTCACCGGCCGCGACCGGCCCGCCCTCGTCCTCCACCTGGACTGGAAGAACCACGCGCGCGGCATCTACACGCCCGGCCGCGACGGGCGGGGCGAGGGGGTGCTGGCCCAGCTCGCCGATCTCGACGCGGTGGCGGCGGCCGGCGTGGACGCGGTCATGACCTACCTCTACGTCGGCCAGCGCGACAGCCGGCTGGAGCGCGCCGAGATCGAGCGCAACGCGCGGATCGCCCGCGACTGCGAGCGGCTCGGGATCGGCCTGATCATCGAGCCGCGCTCGGCCCTGGAGGGCGACGACCCCGAGGCGCTGTCCGCCGCCGTGATGAGCATGTACTGCCGCATCTCGGCGGACATCGGCGCCGACCTGGTGAAGGCGCTGTGGCCCGGGTCGGCGGAGGCGTGGGCCGAGGTCACCGGGAGCACCTACGTCCCGGTGCTGCTCGCCGGCGGGAAGGGCGGGGACGACCCGCTGGACACGCTCTCGCTCGCCCACCGGGCGGTCACCGCGGGCGGGGGCGGTGTGATGTTCGGCCGCCGGGTCTTCCGCGCGGCGGAGCCGGAGAAGGTGCTCACGGCGCTGAGCGCTATCGTGCACGGTGGAAAGCCGGTCGACGCGGCCAAGGAGCTGCTGGCCTGAGCGGACCCGCCGCGCACACCGGGCGCGGATGCCCACGCGAGGTCGGGAAAACGTTGGCATCGATGAGTGAATCCGCCGGGGACACCCCGCTTGAGGCCATCGCCCGCGACATCCTCCGCATCGGAGTCGCGGGGCGGCTGCCCACCACCACCGAGTATCAGAACCGGCTCGGCATCGGCTCGGGCACCGTGCAGAAGGCCTTCCGCGACCTGCGGGGCGGCGGCGCGGTCGGTCTCGTGTCCCGGGGCCACCAGGGGACGTTCGTCACCGAGATGGACACCGCGCGGCTGTGGGCGGCGGCACGTCTCGCGCCCGTGCACGTGCTGCTGCCGCCCTCGTCCCCCGCGGAGTCCGTGTCGATCGCCGGCGGTGTCGCCGACGTGTTCGCCGGGTCGGGCGCCACCACCACCATCGGGCTGGTGGGCGGCGCCGCGGCCCGGCTCGCCGCCGTGGACACCGGCGAGGCGGACATCGCCGTCATGTCCGCGGGCGCCGCCGAGGACCTGGTCACGGCCGGCTCCGGACGGCTCGTCCTGCCGGTCGGCCCCGGCACCTACTACGCCCCGGGGAGCCTGGTCGTGGTGGGCCGGCGCGACCTGCCGTCCCGCCCGCGCATCGGGATCGACCCCGCCTCGGACGACCATCAGCGGCTCACCCACGCGCAGTTCCCGGCGGACGAGCACACGTATGTGACGACCGACTTCCCCCTGGTGCCGCGCGCGCTCGTCCACGACGAGATCGACGCGGGGGTCTGGCACATCGTGGACACGCTGATCCCGCTGGAGGCCGTCGGCCTGTCCATCACCCCGCTCAGCCGTCCCGGCGCCCTGGCCCTCGCCGAACACATCTCGGGCGCGGTGCTCGTCACCCGGGAGGACAGCATCCCCGGCATACTCCTGTCGCGGCTGCCCGAGGGGCGGCTGCGGGAGGTCTGCGCGCCGCGGGCGGAGCGGAGCCCGACGGCTGAGGCGCTGCGTATCCGGGTCCGCTGAGCACCGCCCGGCGGGGCCGGCTCAGATGCGGAGGATCCCGGGGAACGCTCCGTGACCGACGCCGGGCGCAGTGAGGGCCAGCCAGCCGTGGCCGCGCACCTCGGTGTCCGGGCCGACCTCGCCCGGGTCGACCGACAGGTACCGGCAGGCGGTCCTGGCGCCCGCCGTGCCGGCTTCCGCCGGGGCCTCGTCGTACTCGGCGTCGATGTCCGGGTCGTCGGCCGCGAGGGTCTCCCACGGCAGCGGGTCGCCCACCCATTCCGGGTCGTCCTCGGCGGCGTACCGACGGATCACGCGGCCGTTCTCGGCGACCATCCACACATCGGACCCGGCGGCGTCGTCCAGGAAGAAGAACTGCGCCCGGCCGCAGTGGGCGCTGACCCGCTCGACCGTCGCCACCATCTCGTCCCACGAGGCGCCGACGAGCAGGGCGAAGGGGCCGAAGAGCAGGCGCCAGCCGTCCAGTTCGGGGGTGACGAAGACCCTGCCCACGCCGCGTGACGTGCCGCCGGGTCCGGGCACCCGGATCGGCTGCTCCTCCACCGCCGCGACGCCGGCGGCGGCGGTGACGGGCCGCCGGTCGTGCAGCCCCAGCGCATCGAACATCCCCTCGTACGACGCGCCCGGCACGGCCATCCACCACCCGCTGAGGGTCGAGGACGGAAGCCGCGGGGTCTCGTCGAGGATCTTGATCCGTATGAGCCTCTCGATCACCGCACGATCGCGGTCGTCGAGCGCGTCGGTGCCGCCGCCGGCCACCAGCGCCGCCATCGCGCCGCGCCGCATCGCCGGGGACACGGCCGGGTCGCGGCGCATGGCGAGCAGCCGGGGCCGGGCGGAGTCGTGCAGCATGCGGGCGTAGGCGGACGCGCGGTAGGGGACGTACCGGCCGGGCGCCAAGCGGCCCACCAGCGCCCGCAACCCGGCGTCGGACGCCACCCGCAGCCTGGTCAGCCCCTCGAAACCGCTTTCCGAGGCACCCCGGCCCGGATCGGCCGCCAGCGCCGCGTACTGCTCGGCACAGCGCTCGTCGAACACCCCGAGGAGCCAGTTCGCGTGCCGGTCCGACACCTCCTTCTGGCGCCAGGCCGCCACCACGGCGTCGAACGCCGGCGGACCGATGTGCCGCAAGGCGCGCATGACCGGCCGCATGTCCTCGGTCGACCGCGCGCCCGCGACGCCCCGCAACAGCGCCGGCACGACGGTGCCGGCCCGCTCCGTCAGCCGTGCGACGGCGTTCTCCACGCGGGCGGCGTCGCCGCTGTCCAGGTCTTCGAGAAGGGATTCGATCTCCACCGGGCAGACGATAGCGCCGTCGATCGGCGCCCCTCCCCCTGGACTTCCGGTACCCCTTCACGTACCTTTCAACCCAAAGCCTTTATTGTCAAAGAGAACGGGTCCGCCATGCCGCACATGACCGTCCACGCCCCGGAGAACCGGCTGTCCGGTAAGGAGCCCGCGCTCATCACCGCCCTGACCGACGCGATCGCCGACGTCTACGGCGCCTGGGCACGCGATCTGGTGAGCATCCGCCTGGCGGGGGTCCCCGCGGGGCGCTTCGCGCACGGCGGCGAGGCCGTGGACACCCACGTCTCGGTGGTCCTCGGCGTCCGGGCGGGCGTGTTCGACCGTCCCGACGCCGACCGGATCACGGCCCGCCTCGGCGCCGGCCTCACCGACGCGGTCGTACGGGTCCTCGGCGACACCGTCCGCGCCGGCACCATGGTCGAACTGGTGGCGTCCCCGCCGGAGCGGACCTTCGTCGGCGGCGCTCCCGCCGAGTGACGGCGGCGCCGCCCCTCGGTGCGGCCGCCCCGCACCGGTCACCGGCGGGCCGGCGTCACTCGAAATCGCCGCCGAAGGCCGCACCCAGGGCCGCGGCGACAAGGCCGGGAAGGTCCGGACGCCCGTCCTCCCGCGCCCAGCGGACCAGGGCCGCGTGCATCGCGGCCAGAGCGGCGCCGGCGACCGCGTTGGCGCGGAACTCCGCCTCGGGGTCCGGCGCCTCCCCGAGCAGGGCGCCGGTGATGGCCTTCTGCGTGGCGAACTGACTGTCCAGGTGACGGGCGCGCAGTGCCGGCGTGTCGATCATCAGCCGGAGGCGGGCGAGCAGCAGGCGCCCCTCGGGCGACACACCCTCCCCGGAGCCGTCACCGGCGGCCGTGCGGGCCGTCTCGACCAGCGCCCGCCCGATCCGGCGCACCAGGGGCTCATCGGCGGGCCGCTGCGCGACCCGGGCCGCGACGACCCCGTCGTACCGGCCGTGGAGCACCAGGTCCTCCTTGGTGGGGAAGTGCCGGTAGACGGTCATCGCCGAGACGCCGGACGCCTCCGCGACATCGTTCACCGTGGTCGCGTCGTAGCCGTGGCGCGCGAACAGGCGCAGCGCGTGCGACTGGACCATGCGCTGCGTCTCCGCCCGCCGGCGTTCGCGCAGGCTCGGCCCTTCCCCATTCATGCGTGACACCGTATCTTTCTGTGAGTCACTACCAGATTGATGGTGACTAACAATGAGGGGTGCGCCATGGGTGGACAGGACGGCAGGACGGCACTGGTGACCGGGGCGTCGCGGGGCATCGGGCGGGCCGTGGCGGAACGTCTCGCCGCCGACGGCGCGGAGGTCGCCGTGCACTACGGCAGCGGCGAGGCGGCGGCGCGCGAGACGGTCGCCCGGATCGAGCGGGCCGGTGGGCGCGCCTTCGCCGTCGGGGCCGAACTGGGCACGGACGGGGACATCGACGCCCTGTTCACCGGTCTGGAGCGCGGGCTGGCCGGACGGCCGCTGGACATCCTCGTCAACAACGCCGCCGCCGCACCCGGCGGCCCGATCGAGACGGACACCCCCGAGCGGTTCGACCGCCTCTTCGCAGTGAACGTCAGGGCGCCGTACTTCATCGTCCAGCGGGCGCTGCCGCTGCTGCGCGACGGCGGCAGGATCATCACCATGACCTCGGTCGCCACCCGGATGGCCAATCCGGGCCAGACGTCCTTCGCGATGGGCAAGGGCGCCCTCGAAACGATGACGATGACCCTGGCCAGCGCGCTGGGCGCCCGCGGGATCACGGTGAACGCCGTCGCCCCCGGCGCCACCAGGACCGAGACGAACGGGGCCGTCTTCGAGGCCCCGGGCCTCGTGGAGTTCATCACCGGCGGCACCGCCCTCGCCCGCCTCGGCAGCGCGGCGGACATCGCGGACGCCGTCGCCTTCCTCGCCTCGGACGACGGGCGCTGGATCACCGGTCAGGTGCTCGACGCCAGCGGCGGCGTGCACCTCGGCCTGAGGGGCTGACCCGCCCGGCCGGATGTCACACCCGACGGCGCCCGGCCCCTCTCCATGGCGGAACTGCCGCAGCAGGAGGGGAGCGAAACGTGAAGCTCGTCATCTTCGGAGCGAACGGACCGACGGGGCGCCAGGTCACCGCGCAGGCCGTCGCGGCCGGGCACACCGTCACCGCCGTCACCCGGCGCCCGGGCGCCTTCCCCCTGACGCACCCGCGGCTGCGGGTGGCCGGGGCGGACGTGGCGGACCGCGCCGCCGTCGACGGCGCCGTGGCCGGGCAGGACGCGGTGATCTCCACGCTCGGCGTCCCGTTCGGCCGCGCCCCCGTCACCGTCTATTCGCCGGGCGCCGCGCACATCGTCCGGGCCATGACCGGGCACGGCGTACCGCGCCTGGTCTGCGTCACCTCCACCGTGCTCTTCGACGTGCCGGCGCCGGGCGAGGGCTTCCTGTTCCGCCGGGTCGTCGAGCCGTCCGTCGCGCGCTTCATCGGGCGCACGGTGTACGACGACATGCGGCGGATGGAGGAGATCGTGCGCGCCTGCGGGCACACCTGGACCGTCGTCCGGCCCGCCGGGCTGTTCGACGCCCCGGCCGTCAGCGCCTACGAGACGGCGACGCGCCGGCTGCCCGGCCGTTTCACCTCCCGCGCCGACCTCGCGCACGCGCTGCTGCGCGAGGCCGGCGACGACCGCCACGCGGGCGCGTTCCTCGACGTACGCACGACGCAGGGGACGCCCACGCTGCTCCGGCTGCTGCGGCGCGAGGCGTTCGGCAGCGGGACGTGACCGGGCCGCCGTGACGTGTGTCACATCCCCGCGCGGGACGTCACATCCTGGCCGCCCGCGTCCCTCTCAGGTGTGACCGCCGCACGACAGGAGCCCTCATGGCAGCCGTACACGACGACGCCACCGCACACCGGGACGACGCCACGACCACCGTCTTCGTCGGGGCGCGCGAACTGCTCTTCTCGGTCGCCTACAACCTGCTCGGCAGCGTCGACGACACGGAGGACGTGCTGCAGGAGACGTGGCTGTCCTGGTCGGGGCGCACCCGGGGGCCGTCGGCCGCGCCGATCGGGAACCCCCGCGCCTACCTCGTGCGCGTCGCGGTGCACCACGCCCTCGCCCGGCAGGCGGCCACCGCCCGGCGCCGCGAGACGTACGTCGGCCCGTGGCTGCCCGAACCGCTGGTCGGCGGTGCCGGTGACGGCTCCGCCCCCGACACCGCCGACCACGCGGTGCGGACCGACTCCGTGTCCCTCGCGCTGCTGGTCGTGCTCCAGTCGCTCACGCCCCTGGAGCGTGCGGTGTTCGTCCTGCACGAGGTGTTCGGCTACCCGCACACGGAGATCGCGGTCATGCTGGACCGCAGCGCCGCGGCCGTACGGCAGTTGGCGCACCGGGCGCGCGCCGCCGTCCGGGCACGGCGGCCCCGCTACCGCGCCCACCCGCGCGTACGGCGGGAGGCCACCGAACGGTTCGTCGGCGCGGCGCTCGGCGGCGACCTGGCCGCCCTGCTGGAGACCCTGGCGCCCGATGTCACCGTGTGGATCGACGGCGGGGGCCTGCGGCGCGGGGCGGGGCCGCGCCCGGTGCGCGGTCGGGAGAAGGCCGCGCGCCTGCTGGCCGGCCACGCCGCCGGGCGCACCGACGCCATGGACGTCGAGTACCGGCGGGTCAACGGGGACGACGGCGCCGTGGTGTTCGCCGACGGCACCCCGTACGCGGTGATGGTCATGGACCTCACCCCGGAGGGGGACCGGGTGTCCGACGTCTACATCGTCACCAACCCGGAGAAGCTCGCCCGCGTGCGGCCGGCCGGCGGAGCCTCCCCCGCGCCGCGCGGCCCCGGCCGGGGCTGAAGGACGCCCCTACCGGACGGGACGGCCGGCCGGCTCCCGCCGCTCCCTCAGCAGGGGGACGGCCGTGGCCAGGACGAGGAGGCCGAACAGGGTGATCGGCAGCAGCCCGACGGGCCGCAGGAGCCACCCGGGGTCCGCCCGCACGACGGGCCAGCAGGTGATCCAGTTCGCGGTCACGTCGAGCGCCATGACGACGGCCGCCAGCACCACGCCGGACGAACGCGTGCGGCGCCGGAACAGCAGGACGACGACGAGCGGATCGAGGACGGTGAGGCCGAGGAAGAGGACCTGGATGACCGCGGCCATCCCCGCGTACACGTGGATGCCGCCGCGGATCAGGTCGAGGACGTGCGCGCAGGTGCCCTCGGCGAAACCCACGGCGTAGGCGGGCAGGAGGAATCGCCCGAGGGGGCCGGGGGCGGGCCGGCGGGTGCGTGTCACGTCGATCCGGTCGGTGGCGGGAGCGGTGGGACGGCGGCGCGGCCGGCCCGCGCCGTGCGAGGTGCGCGAGGCGCGGCCGGCCGGGTGGGGGCCGCCGGGGAACGTGCCGGTGGTTCAGCCCAGTCCGCGCGCGTCCTGCTTCAGCGCCGTGTCCACCGTCAGCGCCGTGGCCACGACGAGGCTGAGCAGCGGGTCGGGAAGCTGGCGGTGGATCTGCAGGACGTAGTTGTCCGCCGTGGTGAACATGGTCTTGGCCAGGCCCTCCCACGTCTTGGTGATGCGGGCGACCTCGGCACCGGTGTGGTCGGTGACGGCGAAGTTCCACGCGCGCCAGTTCTCGGCGCGGAGGGCGCCGATCTGCTGCCCACCGGACTCGATGGAGAAGTGGATCTTGCCGATGGCGTTCTGCTGGACGATCTCGCCGACCGGCTGGCCGTCCGGACGCGTCACGATGACCTTGGACTTGATGAACTTCGCCGGACGCGTGAGCAGGAGCTGCGGCTGCCCGTGGACGTCGCGGATCTCCAGACGGTGCGTCAGGAACTGGTCGAGGCTGCTGAGGACGCGCACGACCTTGCGCACGAACCCCTGGCCGACCTGGACGACCGAGCCGATCGTGCGGCCCTGCTGGTCGAAGACGCTGTACTCGTTGGTGACCTCGATGAGCTTGGCCTTCTGGTTCACCACGAGGACGGGCTCGGTGAACAGGGTGCCGCCGCCCACGCCGCCCGGGACGAGACCGGCCTTCTGCTGGACCTGCTGCTGGACCCTCGCCTGCTGGTCCGGGGTGCTCTGCGGGGGCGCCTGCGGGGTGGCCTGACCGGGAGCTGCGCCGGCGTGCGTGTGCTCCGTCCACTGGCCGCCGTCCCACCAGCGGAGTTGGTTGGGGATGCCCCGGGGGTCGGCGTACCAGCCCGGCGGGGTGTTCGAAGGTGCTGTCATGGCGGGCAGACTACCGGGCGTCACCGACACGCCGCCCGGGAGGGAAGGGAACCCGTTCGGACCAGTGGCCGGCCGCCCCGGGCGTCAGCCGAGCCGCAGGCTCCACCGCCCGCGCCCGCCGCTGAGGCTGACGACCGACAGCGGACCGACCTCCGTGCGCCAGTATGCCTGCGGGGGCGCCTTGAGGGCGTACAGCACGGCGGCGCGCAGCACCGACGGCTCCGTGACCGCGACGACGCGGGGGTCGTAGTCCACGGGCCGCGTGTCGAGCCAGCCGCCGACCCGGGAGACGAACGCGAGCAGCGGCTCGCCGCCGTGCGGGGCCGACCGCGGATCGGCGAGCCAGACATCGACGGCCGCCGGCTCGCGCTCCGTCACCTCGCGCAGGGTGCGGCCGCGCCAGCGTCCCATGTCGCAGTCGCGCAGGGCGGGCTGCGCGAGCGGCGCGAGACCGAGTGCCTCGCCGGTCTGCCGGGCCGCAGGCGAGGGGGAGCAGTACCGCAGCTCGGCGGTGGTCAGCGGCAGGAGCGCGGGGATGGCGCGCTCCAGGCCGCGCCAGGCGTCGATGTCGAGCGGACGGTCGTCGTCGAACCGGGCGTCGAGCACGGAGGAGGTGCGGGCAGCGGCTATCAGCGTCACCAGCATGACGGGATCGTACGAGTATTCGATGGACGGGACCACAGCCTCGGCGTAAAGCGCTCGCAAGGATCACCGCGGGCCGCTCACCAGGCAGTTCGGGAAAACGAGGGCGGGTCGGATGCCGCCGGGGTAGCGTGGCGGGCCATGCGTGAACGTTTCGCCGAAACGCGTGCCGCGTTCGAACGCGGCTGGTACGTCCACGAGGGGCGGCGGGTCGATCTGTCGGCGCCCCTCGCGCTGATGCGCGCCGGCGTCCGGCTGCACCTCCCGGACGAGCTGCGCGCCCTCCCCGTCCCCGACGCACCGCGCCACCGCACGAGTGTCGAGGTGACGGACGAGAGCACCCTGCGCGCCGCCCGGCGCCTGGCCGCCGCGACCCCGCCCGGGGCGCCCACCGTGGCCGCGCTGAACTTCGCGTCCGCCCGCAACCCGGGCGGGGGCGTGCTCAACGGCGCGCGCTCGCAGGAGGAGGACCTGGCGCGTGCCGGCGCGCTGTACGACGCGCTCGTGCGCTGCCCCGAGTTCTACGCGTTCCACCGCGCGCAGCGCGACGTCCTGTACAGCGACCGCCTGATCTACGCGCCCGACGTGCCGGTGTACCGCGACGACGGCGGCGGCTGGCTGCCGGCGCCGGTGCCCGTGGCCTTCCTGACGGCGGCGGCGCCGAACCGCCGCATGCTCGAACGGGACCGGCCCGGTGACCTGCCGCTCGTGCCGGACGTCCTGGCGTCCCGGGGCAGGGCCGTCCTGGCGGCCGCCGCGCACCACGGGCACACCAGGCTGGTGCTCGGCGCGTGGGGCTGCGGCGTCTTCGGCAACGAACCCGCCGTGGTGGCGGGGATGTTCGCCCGCTTGCTGCGGGGCGAGTTCGCGGGCGTCTTCGAGCAGGTGGTCTTCGCCGTCCTGGACCGCAGGGGCGACACGCGCCGGGCGTTCCACGAGATCCTGGCACCACTCGGCGCGCCGTGACCCGGCGGGGGCGGCCATGAGGCGCGGACGCCGCTCGGTCGCCAACCCGCCGCTGCTCCGCGTACGGAACACGGACTGCGCGGAGGGCCTGGCCGTGAATCCCACCCGGCGCGATTGCCGGGCAGCCTCCCCCTGACACCCTCCGCGCCAGAACAGGCGTACGGACGGCGCGGCCGTGGCCGACAGGCCGGCCGGGACGAGACGGACGGACCCATCCTCCCGCCGCCCGCACGCACCCGGACCCAGCCTGGCGAGCGCTGTTCACCCCGGCGGCCCCGGACCAAGGCGCCACGCCGTCCGTCGCGGGGACCGGCCCGGTGGCCGCCTCCCCGGAGCGCCGGGCCGCCGCTCAGTGCCCGCGGCGGTAGTGGTCCTCGCGGACGCGGGTCATGGCACCGAGCGGGTCGGCGGCGACCTGCGACGCGGAGTAGAAGATGTTCCCCGAGACCTCGCGGTGCTCGGCGCACACGTCGAGGTGGCGGGAGAGTTCGGCCGGGTCCTGCCACGCGGCGGGCTGGGCGGGGTCGCCCACCTTGTAGACCGCCTCGCCGATCCACAGGTCGACGCCCGTCCCGCACGCCACGTCGGACCACCACCGCACGAGCGTCGTGTAGTCGGCCGCCTCGAAGCCGATGTTCCAGTAGACCTGCGGCACCACGTAGTCGATCCAGCCCTCCCGCACCCAGGTGCGCACGTCCGCGTACAGGTCGTCGTACGTCTGGACGCCGGCGCGGGTGGCGGAGCCGAGCGGGTCGGTGGACTCGTTGCGCCAGACCGCGAACGGACTGACGCCGAACGCCGCCCCGCGCCGCGTCCGCGCCACGCGCTCCGCCATGCCCCGGACGAGGAGGTCGGTGTTGTGCCGGCGCCAGTCGCCGCGGTCGTCGAAGTCGCCGCCGTGCGCGGCGAAGGCGGCGTCGTCGTCGAAGACCTCGCCCGCCACCGGGTACGGGTAGAAGTAGTCGTCGAAGTGAACGCCGTCGAGCGGGTAGCGGTCGAGGGCGTCCGTGACGGCGTCCTCGACGAAGGCGCGGACCTCGGGGAGCCCCGGGTTGTAGTACAGGCGGCCGCCGTACGTCACGGTCCACTCCGGGTGCTCCCGCGCCGGGTGCCCGGACGCGAGCCGCCCCGGGTCGGCGTGGAACGCGACGCGGTACGGGTTGAACCATCCGTGCAACCGCAGGCCGCGCGCGTGGGCCTCGTCCACGGCGTACGCCAGGGGGTCCCAGCCGGGATCGCGCCCCTGGACGCCCGTCAGCCACTGCGACCACGGCTCGTACGGCGAGGGCCAGAAGGCGTCGGCGGTCGGCCGGACCTGGAGGACCACGGTGTTCAGCCCGCGCGCGACCGCCACATCGAACAGGCCGGCCAGTTCGGCCTTGGCCTGCTCGGCCGGGAGGCCGGGTGCGCTGGGCCAGTCGATGTTGCTCACCGAGGCGATCCACATGCCGCGCGTCGCGGTGGCGGACGAGCCGCGGTGGCGCCGGGAGGGCGCGACGGCGCGCGCCGGACCCGGCATCAGCGCGCCGGTCGTCAGGCCGATCGCCGAAGCACCGAGATGACGGCGCGTGAGATGACGCATCGTGAACCCCCTGTCGTCCTGTCGGGTGAGCCCTACCCCGCACAGAGTGGCGGACACCTCGGCGTCACACCTGTGTGACACACCCCTTATGCGAACAACATTCGACAGTTAGCATCATCGCCACGCGCATCTGGGAGCGCTCCCAAGCAGTGTGCCTTCCCCTCTTCACCGCACTTCACTTCTCCCTTCCCTCCCAACCACCCCCTTGCCGCCGTGCGGCGGCCGAGTACGGAGAGGAGCGCGATCGTGCGCAGAGTGAGACCGGCGGCGGCCCTGGTGGCCGGCCTGGCCCTCACCGGCGGACTGCTCACCGCCGGAGTGCCCGCGGCGACGGCTGACGGCCGGGCCGGGACCGAGGTCCAGGAAACGGCCGCCGCGGCACCCGCCTACACGTGGGACAACGTCCAGATCCGGGGCGGCGGCTTCGTGCCAAGCGTCGTCTTCAACCGCAGTGAACCCGACCTCGTCTACGCCCGCACCGACATCGGCGGCGCCTACCGCTGGAACGAGCCGGCGCAGGAGTGGGTCCCCCTCCTCGACCACGTGGACTGGGACGACTGGGGCTACTCGGGCGTCGCGTCCCTCGCCACCGACCCCGTGGACCCTGACCGGGTGTACGCGGCCGTCGGCAGCTACACCAACGACTGGGATCCGGACAACGGGGCCATCCTGCGCTCCGCCGACCGCGGCGAGACCTGGGAGACGACGCCCCTGCCGTTCAAGGTCGGCGGCAACATGCCGGGCCGCGGCATGGGCGAGCGCCTGGTCGTCGACCCCAACGACAACGACATCCTCTACTTCGGCGCCCCCAGCGGCGAGGGCCTGTGGCGCTCCACGGACGCGGGCGTCACCTGGTCCGAGGTCACCTCCTTCCCCAACCCCGGCGACTACGCCCCCGACCCCGCCGACACCACCGGTTACCAGAGCGACCCGATCGGCGTCGTATGGGTGACGTTCGACCCGGGTTCCGGCTCGGCCGGCAGCCCGACGCCCACGCTGTACGCGGGCGTCGCCGACCTGGAGGAGAGCGTCTACCGCTCGACCGACGCCGGCGCCACCTGGCAGCCGGTCCCCGGCCAGCCGACCGGTTTCCTGCCGCACAAGGGCGTCCTCGACGAGGAGACGGGGTCGCTGTACATCGCCACGAGCGACGACGCCGGCCCGTACGCCGGGACGGACGGCGAGGTCTGGCGGCTGGACACCGCGACCGGCGCGTGGACCGACATCTCCCCCGTCGCCGCCGGCAGCGACCGGTACTTCGGCTTCAGCGGCCTGTCCGTCGACCGGCAGAACCCGGGCACGCTGATGGTGAGCGCCTACAGCTCCTGGTGGCCGGACACCCAGTTCTTCCGCTCGACGGACGGCGGCGCCACCTGGACGCGCGCCTGGGAGTTCACGAGCTACCCGAACCAGTCCAAGCGCTACACGATCGACATCTCCGAGGTGCCCTGGCTCGACCTCAACGCCCAGCCGCAGCCGCCGGAGACGACACCGAAGCTCGGCTGGATGACCGAGGGCCTGGAGATCGACCCGTTCGACTCCGACCGGATGCTGTACGGCACGGGCGCGACGCTGTACGGGACGGACGAGCTGACGAACTGGGACCGCGACGAGACGCTGACGATCCGCCCGGTCGTGGACGGCCTGGAGGAGACCGCCGTCCAGGACCTCGCCAGCCCGCCGAGCGGCGCCGAGCTGCTCAGCGGCCTCGCGGACGTCGCCGGCTTCCGGCACACGGACGTCGAATCGGTGCCGTCCGACCAGTTCCCGGTGTTCGGCACGACGACCAGCCTGGACTTCGCCGAGCTGAACCCGAACACGGTCGTCCGGGTCGGCAACCACGTCAGCGAGAGCACGGCCCCCACCGTCGGCTTCTCGACCGACGGCGGCGCCAACTGGTTCCAGGGCACCGCCCCGAGCGGCGCGCACGGCGGCACGGTCGCGGCGGCGGCCGACGCGAGCGGCTTCGTGTGGAGCCCCGAGGGCACCGGCGTCCACTACACCGTGGGCTACGGCAACTCCTGGACCGCGTCCCAGGGCATCCCGGCGGGCGCCCGCGTGGAGGCGGACCGGGTGGATCCGGACGTGTTCTACGGCTTCGCGGCCGGCACGTTCTACGTCAGCACGGACGGCGGCGCGACGTTCACCGCGTCGGCGGCGAGCGGGCTGCCGGACGAGAGCACGTACTTCGCGACCGTGCCGGGCAGGGCGGGCCACGTGTGGCTGGCCGGCGCGGCCGGCGGCCTGTGGCGCTCCACGGACTCGGGCGCGACGTTCACCCGCGTGGGGGACATCGAGCCGGACAACATCGGTTTCGGCAGGGCCGCGTCCGGCGCGGCGTACCTGACGCTGTACAGCAGCGGCGTGGTCGACGGCGTGCGCGGCATCTACCGCTCGACCGACGCCGGGGCGAGCTGGGTGCGGATCAACGACGACGAGCACCAGTGGGCGTGGACGGGCGCGTCGATCACGGGCGACCCGAAGACGTTCGGCCGCGTCTACATATCGACCAACGGCCGGGGCGTGATCTACGGCGACACGGACGAGGCGGACGAGGGCGGCGAGCCGGAGGACCCCGAGGACCCGGAAGACCCCGAGGACCCGGAGGACCCCGAGGACCCGGAGGAGCCGTCCGACGCGGCCTGCTCGGTGGCCTACCGCGTGACCGGCTCGTGGCAGGGCGGCTTCCAGGGCGAGGTGACGCTCACCAACACCGGTGACACGGCCCTCAGCGCGTGGGAGCTGACCTGGGACTTCCCCGCCGGCCAGCAGATCAGCCAGATGTGGAACGGCTCGTTCACCCAGTCGGGCGCCGGCGTCACCGTGACCCCGGCGGCGTGGAACTCCACCCTCTCCCCCGGCTCGTCGGCGACCGTCGGGTTCCTCGCGAGCTGGACGGGCAGCAACACCGCGCCGACCGCGTTCGAGGTGGACGGCAGCCCCTGCGGCACGCCCTGACGCACGCCGCACGCGCCGCGCGCGCCACCGCGCGTCCGGGGAGGACCGGTCCCGGCCGGTCCTCCCCGGCCCGCGGCGGAGGTACGGTCGTCCCTGCGGCAGAGCCGAGGCGACGAGCAGTGAAGGGACACGGTGTGAACGGCATCGAACGCGTCGGGGTGGTCGGCTGCGGCCAGATGGGCGCCGGCATCGCGGAGGTGAGCGCGCGGGCCGGGCTCGACGTGCGCGTGGCGGAGACGACCGGGGAGGCGCTCGAACTGGGCCGCACCCGTCTCGTGAACTCCCTGGACCGCGCCGTGGAGCGCGGCAAGGCGACGGCGGACGAGCGGGACGCCGCCCTGGAGCGGCTGACGTTCACGACCGACCTCGGCGAGTTCGCCGACCGGGACATCGTCATCGAGGCCGTCGTGGAGAGCGAGCCGGTCAAGACCGAGATCTTCCACCTCCTCGACCAGGTGGTGGCCCGCCCCGACGCCATCCTCGCCTCCAACACCTCGGCCATCCCGCTGGTCAATCTCGCGGTCGCCACGACCCGCCCCGCACAGGTGCTCGGCATCCACTTCTTCAACCCGGCGCAGGTCCAGCGCCTG
The DNA here is from genome assembly GCF_004193175.1 of Streptomyces sp. RFCAC02. Classification (NCBI taxonomy): domain Bacteria; kingdom Bacillati; phylum Actinomycetota; class Actinomycetes; order Kitasatosporales; family Streptomycetaceae; genus Streptomyces; species Streptomyces sp. RFCAC02. The sequence continues at coordinate 634,112 of NZ_SAUH01000001.1, forward strand.
GTGGAGCTGGTCCCCGCCCTCACCACGTCGGAGGAGACCGTCCGGCGCGCCGAGCGCCTGGTCACCGACGTCCTGGGGAAGCACGCGATCCGGGCGCAGGACCGCTCCGGGTTCGTGGTGAACGGGCTGCTCATCCCGTACCTGCTGGCGGCGGTCCGGATGCTGGAGTCGGGCGCCGCGGGCCGCGAGGCGATCGACCAGGGCATGGAGCTCGGCTGCGCCCATCCGCAGGGGCCGCTCAAGCTGGCCGACCTGATCGGTCTCGACACGGTGGCGTCGATCGCCGAGTCCATGTACCAGGAGTACAAGGAGCCGCTGTACGCGCCGCCGCCCCTGCTGCTGCGGATGGTGGCGGCGGGCCATCTGGGCCGGAAGACCGGCGCCGGCTTCTACGCGTACGGCTGACGGCCCGGCCGTCCGGGTTCAGGACGCGCGGCGCCGCCCGCTCGCGGCCTTCTTCGCCGGCGCCTTCTTCGCGCCGTCCTTGCCGGCCGCGCCCTTGGCGGTGCTCTTCTTCGCACCGCTCTTCTTCGCGGCCGTCTTCTTCCCCTGCTCCTTCCCGCCCGCCGTCTTCTTCGCGGACGTGCGCTTCCTGCCGCCCTCGGGGAGCCGCGTCACCGTGGCGTCCGCGCCCTCGTCCTGCCCCTCGCCCTCGCCGCGCCCCTCCCGCGCCCGCCGCACACTGTCCTCCAGGGCCGCCATCAGGTCGACGACCCGCCCGCCGCCCTCGGCGGCCTCCGCCGGGTGCTCGGGGGCGACACCGGCGAGCTTGGCGTCGACCAGTGTCTCGACGGCCTCGCGGTACTCGTCGTGCAGGTCCGCCATGTCCACCTCGCCCAGGGTGTCCATGAGCGTGTCGGCGAGGTCGAGCTCCGCGTCGCGCACGGTGACGCGCTCGGTCGGCGCGAGCCCCTCGGCGGGCCGGATCTCGTCCGGCCACAGCAGCGTGTGCATGCCGAGGACGTCGTCCTCCAGCGCCCGCACCAGGGCCAGGGTCTCCCGGCCCCGCATCGCGAGCTTGGCGACGGCGCCCTTGTCGGCGCGCCGCAGCGCCTCCCGCAGGAGCACGTACGGCTTGGCGGCGCCGGTGTCGGGCGTCAGGTAGTAGGAGCGGTCGAGCTGGTACGGGTCGATGCTGCTGACGGGCACGAACCCGAGGATCTCGACCGTGCGCGCGGTCGGCAGGGGCAGCATCGACAGGTCCTCGTCGGTGACCTGGACGAGGGTTCCGTCGGCCGTCTCGTAGCCCTTGCCGATCTGGTCACCGCTCACCTCCTCGCCGTCCAGCTCGCACACCTTCCGGTAGCGGATGCGGCCGTCGTCGGCGGTGTGGACCTGGCGGAACGACACGGAGTGGTTCTCGGTGGCGCTGACGACCTTGACGGGGATCGTCACCAGGCCGAAGGAGATCGATCCCTTCCAGATCGTGCGCATCACACGACTCCTCTCGCCCGTCCGGCCCACCCGGCCGTCGCGGGCACGTTTGTCCCGTTCGCCCCGTTCGTGCCAGTCTCAGGGTATGCCTGTCGTCACGGTCGAGGGACGCCGTCTGACCCTGTCGAACCTCGACAAGGTCATCTATCCGGACGGCACCACCAAGGGCGAGGTGATCCACCACTACGCGGCGCACGGCGCCGTCCTCCTCCCCCATCTCCGGGACCGGCCGCTCAGCCTGCTGCGCTATCCCGACGGGCCGGACGGCCAGCGCTTCTTCACCAAGAACGTCCCGCCCGGCACGCCCGACTGGGTGATGACGACGGACGTCCCCCGGTCGGGCGGCGGCACCATGCGCCAGATCGTCGTACAGGACCTGCCGGCCCTCGTCTGGGTCGCGAACATGGTCACCGAGCTGCACACCCCGCAGTGGCGGGCACCTGCCCCCGGCACCGCCGACCGGCTCGTCCTCGACCTCGACCCGGGGGCGCCCGCGACGATCGTCGACTGCTGCCGCGTCGCCCTGTGGCTGCGCGACCGGCTGGTGGCCGACGGCCTCACGGCCTACCCGAAGACGTCGGGCTCCAAGGGTCTCCACCTGCTGTGCGCCCTGCGCCCGGTGCCGTCGGAGCGCGCCTCGGCGTACGCGAAGGACCTCGCGGCGCGGGCGGCGGCCGAGCTGCCCGAGCTCGCGGTCGCCCTCATGGCGAAACGGTTGCGCCCGGGCAAGGTCTTCATCGACCACAGCCAGAACGCCGCCCGCAAGACCACGGCCGCGCCCTACACGCTGCGCGCCCGCCCCGCGGCGACCGTGTCGGCGCCCGTGACCTGGGACGAGGTCGCCGCCTGCGCCAACCCGGCGGACCTCGACATCCGGCTGGGCGATCTGCCGGCGCGCCTGGCGGCGCACGGCGACCTGATGCGCCCCCTCACCACACGACGCGCCGCCCGCGCGCTGCCGGGCGCCTGACGCGCCGCTGCCCCGCCGGGCGGTGACCCCGGCGGGGCAGCGGCGTGCTGTGAGGACGGCGGTGCGGCTCAGCCGCGCAGGGCGGCCCCCGTGCGCTGGGCGGCGACGGCCACCGCCGCCTCCCGCGCGGCGGTCAGCTCGTCCGCCGTCAGCGTCCGGTCCGGGGCGCGGAACCGCAGCGTGTACGCGAGGGACTTGCGCCCCTCCCCGAGCTGCTCCCCGGTGAACACGTCGAACAGCCGCACCGACTCCAGCAGCTCGCCCGCGCCGTCGCGCAGCGCCGCCTCGACCGCGGCGGCGGGCACCGAGCCGTCCACCACGAGCGCCACGTCCTGGGTGGCCACGGGGAACGACGAGACGCGCGGCGCCTCGATCGCCCCGGTGCCCGCGCGCTCCAGCGCGTCCAGGTCGGCCTCCATCGCGCAGGTCCGCCCGGGCAGGCCGAGGGCCTTGATGACGCGCGGGTGCAGTTCGCCGGCGTGTCCGACGAGCGTCCGCTCGCCGTCGACGACGGTGTACAGCGCCGCGCAGCGGCCCGGGTGCCAGGGGGCGTACTGGGTGTTCTCGACGGAGAGGTCGGCCCCCGCCTCGGCGGCGACCGTACGGGCCGCCTCGACGGCGTCCGCCCAGTCCGCCGGGCGGCCGGGTCCCCACCAGCCCTGCGGCTCGCGCGCGCCGGCGAGCACGACCGCGACGTGCCGCGGCTGGCGGGGCAGCGCGGCGTCGAGGGCGGCGATCTCGTCGTCGCCGGGCCGTGCGGTCACGGCGGGCCGGAAGGGCGGCGGCTCGTTGCCCGAGGGCAGGAAGACGAGGCCCGTCTCGAACAGGGCGACGTCCTGCGCGCCCCGCCCGTGGTTGCGCCGCAGGGCCTCCAGCAGGCCGGGGAGCAGCGTGGTGCGCAGCCCGGACTCCGTGTCGTCCAGCGGGTTGACGAGCCGGACGGTGCGGCGGCGCGCGTCGTCCGCGGGCAGGCCGAGGGCGTCGAGGCCGGCCTCGCCGACGAACGGGTAGTTCTGCGCCTCGACGTAGCCGGCGCCGGCGAGGGCGCGGCCCGTCCTGCGGTGCAGCCGCTGCCGCGGGGTCAGGCCGCGGCCGGCCGGCGGCCGCGGCAGCCGGGACGGCAGGGCGGCGTAGCCCTCCAGGCGGACGACCTCCTCGGCGAGGTCGTTCGGGTCGGTCAGGTCCGGGCGCCAGCTCGGCGGCGCGACGGTCAGCACGTCGCTGCCGGTGACCGTGCAGCCGACCTCCTGGAGGCGGCGGACGACGGTCTCGCGGCCGTAGGTCACGCCGGCGACCTTGTCGGGGTGGTCGGCGGGGACGGTGATCGTCCGCCCGGCCGGCGCGCCGCCGACCTGGGTCACACCAGGGTCGGCGGTGCCGCCGCCGAGGAGGACCAGCAGGTCCACCGCGCGCTGCGCGGCAGCGGCGGCGGCCTCCGGGTCGGCGCCGCGCTCGAAGCGGCGGGACGCCTCGCTGGCGAGCTTGTGACGACGCGAGGTGCGGGCGATCGCCACCTGGTCGAAGTGCGCGGCCTCCAGGACGATGTCGGTGGTGCCGGTCACACCGGTGCCGCCGACGAGCGGTTCGGGGAGCGGCTCGGTGTCGGCGATCTCGGTGTCGGCGCCGCCCATGACCCCGGCGAGCGCGACCGGGCCGCTGTCGTCGGTGATCACGAGGTCCTCGGGGTCGAGGACGCGCTTCACGTCGTCCAGCGTGGTCAGCCGCTCCCCGGCCGCCGCGCGCCGTACGCCGAGCGGGCCGGTCAGACGGGCGCGGTCGTAGGCGTGGAGGGGCTGGCCGATCTCCAGCATCACGTAGTTCGTGATGTCGACGGGCAGCGAGATGGGGCGCATGCCGGCCTTCTGGAGGCGGCGGGTCAGCCACAGCGGCGAGCGCGCGCCGGGGCGCACGCCGGTGACCGCGCGCACGACGAGGCGGTCGCAGCCCGCCGGGTCGTCGACGCGTGCCGGGTAGCCCTCGCCGTTCGGCGCGGGCACGTCCAGCAGCGCCGGGTCGCGCAGCGGCAGCCCGTACGCGGTGGCCGTCTCGCGGGCGAGGCCGCGGAGGGAGAGGCAGTAGCCGCGGTCGGGGGTGACGGCGATGTCGAGGACCTCGTCCACCAGCTCCAGCAGCTCGATGGCGTCGGTGCCGGCCTCGTGCTCGGGCGGCAGGACGAGGATGCCGTCGTGGTCGTCGCCGATGCCCAGCTCGCGGACGGAGCAGATCATGCCCTCGGAGACCTTGCCGTACGTCTTGCGGGCGGAGATCTCGAAACCGCCGGGCAGCACGCCGCCGGGCAGGATGACGACGACCTTGTCGCCGACCTCGAAGTTGCTCGCGCCGCAGACGATGTTCTGCGGGTCGCCGGTGCCGTTGGCCCGGCCGACGTCGACCTGGCAGTAGCGGATCGGCTTCTTGAACCCGGTCAGCTCCTCGATGGCGAGGACCCGGCCGACGACGAGCGGGCCGGTGAGGCCGTCACCGAGCCGCTCGACCGTCTCGACCTCGAGACCGGCGGAGATGAGCCGCTCCGCCACGTCGCGGCCGGTCGTGCCGGCCGGCAGGTCCACGTACTCGCGCAGCCAGGAAAGCGGGGCGCGCATCAGATCTCCATCCCGAACGGCCGGGTGAACCGCACGTCACCCTCGATCATGTCTCGCATGTCCACGATGTTGTGGCGGAACATCAGCAGCCGCTCCAGGCCGAAGCCGAACGCGAAGCCGCTGTACCTGTCGGGGTCGATGCCGCAGGCCACCAGGACCCGCGGGTTCACGACACCGCAGCCGCCCAGCTCGATCCAGCCCTCGCTCGAGCAGGTCCGGCAGGGGTGGTCCGGGTCGCCGACGGAGGCGCCGCGGCAGCGGAAGCAGACCATGTCCATCTCGGCGGACGGCTCGGTGAAGGGGAAGTAGTTCGGGCGCAGCCGGGTCGTCAGGCCGCTGCCGAACAGTTCCTGCACCATGTGGTCGAGGGTGCCCTTGAGGTCCGCCATCGTCAGGCCCTCGTCCACGGCGAGCAGCTCGACCTGGTTGAACACCGGGGTGTGGGTGGCGTCCAGCTCGTCCGTGCGGTAGACGCGGCCGGGGCAGATCACGTACAGCGGCGGGCGGCGCGTCAGCATCGTGCGGATCTGCACGGGCGAGGTGTGCGTGCGCAGGACGAGACCCGCCTCGTCGCCCGGGGTGCGGCCCTCGCGGCCGGGGTCGCCGCCGTCCGCGATGAAGAACGTGTCGTGGGTGGTGCGCGTGGGGTGGTCGGGGCCGATGTTGAGGGCGTCGAAGTTGAACCAGTCGGCCTCCGCCTCGGGTCCCTCGGCGACCTCGTAGCCCATGGCGACGAAGATGTCCTCGACGCGCTCCGAGAGCGTCGTGAGGGGGTGCCGGGCGCCGGCGGGGCGCCGGCCGTACGGGAGGGTGACGTCCACGGCCTCCTCGACGAGGACGCGCTCGTCGCGCTCGGCCTCCAGCTCCGCCTGCCGGGCCGCGAGCGCCTTGCCGACCGCGCCGCGGGCCTGGCCCACGCGCCGTCCTGCGTCCGCCTTGGCGTGCGGCGGGAGGGCGCCGATCTCGCGGTTGGCGAGGGCGAGGGGCGAGCGGTCGCCGGTGTGGGCGATCTTGGCCTCGCGCAGGGCGTCGAGGCTCTCCGCCGCGGCGAACGCGGCCAGCGCGTCGTCCCGCGCGGCGTCGATGCGTTCCGGTTTCAGTGCCTCGACCTCGACTGGGTCGTACGACTTGTTGGGTGCCGACATCTCTTCCCGTGCTTCCGATTGGCTTGACGCCCCGCTGCGCGCCCCGGGGTGCCCGAGGACCGAGTCTAAGCGGGGGCGCGGGGGACTCGGTAAGCGGTGGCCGCCCGCGGGGCCACCACGGCGTCCGGTCCCCGGCCGGCGGCCGGGTCAGGCGAGGAACGCCGGGAGGCCCGCGGGCAGGGTGAATCGGAAGCGGGCGCCGCCCCGCGCCGAGCGGCCGACGGACACGGTGCCGCCGTGGGCCTCCACGATGCCCTTGACGATGTACAGGCCGAGGCCGGTGCCGCCCCGCGCACCGCCGCGCCAGAAACGCGTGAAGACCCGGTGCATGACATCCTCCGGGATGCCGGCGCCTTCGTCGCTCACGGTGGTTTCCAGTCCCTCGGGGCGGTCGTCGGTCGGCGGGAGTGCCCGCACGGTGATGGTGACGGTGCCGCCGCCGTGGCGCAAGGCGTTTTCCAGGAGGTTGCCGAGGACCTGGTCGAGCTTGCCCGGGTCGGCCCACAGCCACGGCAGCCCGTCGGCGAGGCGCAGCTCGAACCGGTCGGCCGGGAGGCCGCCGCCCGTCAGGCCGGCCACATGGCGGCGCACGGACTCGTCGAGCCGGACCGGCTCGCGGCGCAGCTCCAGGCGGCCGGACTCGATGCGGGAGACGTCGAGCAGTTCGGTGATGAGGCGGGTGACGCGGTCGGCGTCGCTGTCGACGGTCTGGAGCATCAGGCGCTTCTGGTCGTCGGTGAAGCGGTCCCACTTGTCGAGGAGCGTCGCGGTGAAGCCCTTCACGGAGGTGAGGGGGGAGCGCAGCTCGTGGGCCACCGTCGCGACCAGCTCGGCCTCGGTGCGCTCGGAGCGGCGCCGGGCGGCCGTGCCGCGCAGGGCGACGACGAGCCGGCTGACCGGCCCCGCCGGGCGGACCCGGACGTAGCGCGCGGTGACGAGCACGGTCCGGCCGTCGGGGAGGCGCAGGATGCGCTCGGGCTGCCCGGAGCGCGTGGCGAGACCGCCGTACGGGTCGGTGAGCCGCCACCAGCGGCGTCCCTCGGGGTCCTCCAGGGGCAGCGCGCGGTCGATGGGCGCGCCGATGGCCGTGGCGGCGGCGATGCCGGTGAGCCGGACGGCCTCCGCGTTGAAACAGGTGACCAGGCCCCGGTCGTCGGCGACGACGAGACCGTCGGGAAGCTCGTCAGGACGGAGGTCGCGCTCCTCCGCGCCGGCTGCGGAAACCATGCCCGTTCGCCCCTCTCCCCGTACGGGTCACCCTGTGTGTGCCGCGCGGGCCGGCGAGTGCCCGGCGGTGCGCGGCCCCGGTGCCGTTGATCCCTTCCCCGCCGGGGGCGTGAACACCGGGCGGGCGGGGTCAGGCCCCGGTCGCACGGCAGCCGCCGGGGGCGCGCTGGGCGCGGGCCGAGGCGTACAGGCACACGGCGGCGGCGGTGGCGAGGTTCAGGCTCTCGGCGCTGCCGTGGATCGGGACGCGGACCACGGCGTCGGCGAGCGCCCTGGTCTCCTCGGGCAGGCCCCACGCCTCGTTCCCGAAGATCCAGGCGGTCGGGCCGCCCATGGCGCCGGCGTCCAGCTCGGCGTCGAGGTCGCGGTCGCCGCCGCCGTCGCCGGCGAGCACCCGCACGCCCGCGCCGGCGAGACCGCGCACGGCCTCGTCCACGGGCACGCCGATGGCCACGGGCAGGTGGAACAGGCTGCCGACGGAGGCGCGCACGGCCTTCGGGTTGTACGGGTCGACCGACGCGTCGGTGAGGATCACGGCGTCGGCGCCCGCCGCGTCGGCGCAGCGCAGGACGGTGCCGGCGTTCCCCGGGTCGCGGACGTGCGCGAGGACGGCGACCAGGCGGGGCCGCGCGGCGAGCACGGCGGCCAGCGGGCGGTCGAGGAAGCGGCAGACGCCGACGAGCCCCTGCGGGGTGACCGTCTGCGAGATCCCGTCGACCACGGCGGGGTCGGCGAGGTGCACGGGGACGCCCTCGGCGGCGGCGGCGTCCAGGAGGTCGCCGTGCCGGCCGGCGGCCTCCGGGGTGGCGAACAGCTCGACCAGGGTGGCGCCCCCGTCGTCCGCGCGATGTCCGACGGCCTCCCGCACGGCCTGGGGGCCCTCGGCGAGGAAGCGGCGCTCCTTGCCGCGGAAGCTGCGCTTGGCGAGGCGCCGGGCGGCGGTGACGCGCGGGGAGCGGGGGGAGATCAGCGGGTCGGCCGGGCGGCCCATGGACTCGTACACCTTCCCTGGTGGGTGCGGCAGCGGGCGGAGCCGGCGCCGGAAGCACCGGACCCGCAGGCCGGGGGCCTGCGGGTCCGGTGCGGGTGCGGGGCGACGCGGGGCGTCGCTCGCTCAGGCGGCGGCCCGGGGGGCGTTGACGTCGCTGGGGAGGGCCTTCTGGGCCGTCTCCACCAGGACCGCGAACGCGTTCGGGTCGTTGACCGCGAGCTCGGCCAGCATCTTGCGGTCCACCTCGATCTCAGCGGCCTTCAGGCCCTGGATGAACCGGTTGTAGGTGATGCCGTTGGCGCGGGCGGCGGCGTTGATGCGCTGGATCCACAGCTGCCGGAAGTCGCCCTTGCGCTTCTTGCGGTCGTTGTAGTTGTAGACGAGGGAGTGGGTGACCTGCTCCTTCGCCTTGCGGTACAGGCGGGAGCGCTGGCCGCGGTAGCCGCTGGCCTGCTCGAGGACCGCCCGGCGCTTCTTGTGGGCGTTGACCGCCCGCTTGACGCGTGCCACGTGAGTACTCCTTGCAGCGGGGCCGCGGAACGTGCGCGCGGCCCGGAAACGGATGGGTCCCGGTCGGTGCGGGGCGCGTGGCGGCACGGTCGGCCGCCGGACGCGCCCGGCTCACATGCCGAGAAGCTTCTTGATCCTCTTGGCGTCCGCCGGGGCCGTCTCCGTCGTGCCCGCGAGGCGGCGGGTCAGCGTGGAGGACTTGTGCTCCAGGTAGTGACGGCGACCGGCGCGCTGGCGCATCACCTTGCCGGAACCAGTGACCTTGAAGCGCTTACTGGTGCCGCTGTGCGTCTTGTTCTTCGGCATGTCGCCGTTCTCTCCTCGTCCTCTTCACTTGCGGTGCGCGCCCCCGTGCGGGGGCGGGCGCGCCAGGGGGTCAGGCTGTCGCGCTGCCCTGCTGCTGACGCTCGCCCTGCTGCTGGCGCTCGGCCTGCTGCCGCTCGGCCTTGCGGGCGGCCTGGGCCTCCCGGGCCTCGGCCATGGCCTCGGTCTTCTTCTTGTGCGGACCGAGAACCATGATCATGTTCCGGCCGTCCTGCTTGGGGTTGGACTCGACGAAGCCCAGATCCTGCACGTCCTCGGCGAGCCGCTGCAGCAGCCGGTAGCCCAGCTCGGGGCGGGACTGCTCACGACCGCGGAACATGATCGTGATCTTGACCTTGTCCCCCTGCTTCAGGAACCGGACGACATGACCCTTCTTGGTGTCGTAGTCGTGCGGGTCGATCTTCGGCCGGAGCTTCATCTCCTTGATCACCGTGTGCGCCTGGTTCTTGCGCGCCTCACGGGCCTTCATGGCCGACTCGTACTTGAACTTTCCGTAGTCCATGAGCTTGCACACCGGCGGGCGGGCGGTCGCCGCCACCTCGACGAGGTCCAGGTCGTACTCCTGGGCAAGCTCCAGGGCCTTGGCAAGCGGCACGATGCCGACCTGCTCGCCGCTGGGACCGACGAGTCGCACCTCGGGGACGCGAATCCGGTCGTTGATACGGGGCTCGGCGCTGATGGGGCCTCCTCGGTTGCGCCGCACGGATGCCTGGCGGACAGCCGTGCCGGTAGTTCTTCTGCGGACCGCCGCCCGAGAGACGCGAAAACGCCCCGGACGGCACGCTGGCGGGGCTCCACAGACCGGGAGCACCACCGCAGTGTGTCGCGGGGCGCAGCCTGACCATTGACCTGCCGACCCGGGGGGCCGGGAGGTGGGAGCGCGGAGCCTCCACTTGCGGGCCGGGCACATGGGTGTCCGGCCGGTCCCTTCCAGGTTACACCACGTGCGATACCACCGCGGTGGCGCGGGGGCGCGCCCCCGCGCGGGCGGACGGCGGCGGGGAGCGGCGGCGGGACGTCCCCGACCGTCCCCTTAAGGTGGGGCGCATGAGCGACGCCGACACGTCCCCGTCCCCCGCACCGTCCACCGCCGGCGACGGCGCCGAAGCGCCCGACGTCACCGGACTGACCCGTGACATCGCGGACGTGCCGGCGGTCGAGGTGATCACGACCCTCGCCGTCCACCTGATGAGCTCCGCCGCGGTGAACCTGGGCCTGGCCGAGGACGGCGAGCGCCACAAGGACCTGGACGAGGCCAGGAAGCTGATCACGGCGCTCGCCGGTCTGGTGACGGCCGCCGCGCCCGAGGTCGGCTCCTACCACGCGGCGCCCCTGCGGGACGGGCTGAAGTCGCTCCAGCTCGCGTTCCGCGAGGCGTCCGCCGTGCCGGACGCGCCGGGGCAGGGGCCGGGCGAGAAGTTCACCGGTCCCGTGCTCGGCTAGCGCGCAGCCGCGACAGGTCGCTCAGCCACTCCTCGTCCTGTGCGTGGACGAGGCGGTGCACGACCACCGCGACCGCCGCGCCCACGAGGGGCGCCACGATGAACAGCCACACCTGCGAGATCGCGGAACCGACCGCGAAGAGGGCCGGCATGAAGCTGCGGGCCGGGTTCACGCCGGCCCCGGTGAGCGGGATGCCGACGAGGTTGATCACGGCCAGGGTGAGACCGAGCGGGACGCCGTCCCAGCCGCGCGCGGTGAAACCCCGCGTGACGCTGAGGTAGACGAACACCAGCAGGAACGTCAGCAGCACCTCGAAGACGAATGCCCCGCCGAGCGAGAGCCCGACGGCCGAGCGGTCGCCGTACCCGTTGCTGCCGAACGCGCCGTGGGTGCTGAGCCCGGGGACCTGGTGGGCCACGAGGAAGAGCAGCGCCGCGCCGATGGCGGCGCCGATGAACTGCGCGATCCAGTAGCCGACCGCGGTGCGCACGTCCATGCGGCCCGCCAGGAGCATGCCTAGGGTGACCGCGGGGTTGACGTGCGCGCCGGATATGGGGCCGAAGAGCTGGACCAGCGCGAGCAGGGTGAAGCCGAAGGCCAGGGCGATGCCGAGACTGCCGATGAACTCACCGGCCAGCACCGCCGAGCCCACGGCGAAGAAGACGAGGATCAGGGTTCCGACCAGCTCGGCCGCGAGCGGCTGCGCTTCGGTCTCCGCGGACATGGCGCCCTCCTGCTGCCGACACAGTTGGTGACGTGGGTGACGTGGGTGTCTCCGGCAGTCTCCGGCGGCGCTGTGCGCCCCGCACGCGGGCGGGTGCGTTCGGGTGACGGGCGCGGGGCCGCGGCCGTCAGGTGGCGCGGCGGTACGTCGGGGTGCCCGGCAGGGACGTGCCGGGCGGGAGGACGGCGAGGTCGAGGCCCCGTACGAGGTGGGTGCGCAGCACGGGGTCGGCGGCCAGGCCGCGGGCGACGCGCGGTACGGCCGTGCCCGCGGGCACGGCGGGGTCGAGGACGAGGGCGAGGGTGCCGTCCGCCGTGCCGCCGGGGACGAGCCGGGCCGCGAGCACGGCGGGTTCGCCGCGCAGGACGGCGGTGACGGCCTCGGTGACGGCGGGCGCCGAGACGGCCGGGGTGCCGGCGGTGATGACGGTGCGCAGGGCGGCGCCGGACAGTTCGTACGCGACGGGGCCGGCGACGTCCACGACGAGGGCGCCCGCGTTCTCCTGGACGGCGGCGCGCAGCGCCTGGTCGGTGGTGACGGCGACGGGCCGCGCGTCGGGCCGCCAGCGGGCGAGCGTTCCGGTGGCGGTGAAGACCGGCAGGGCGCGCCGGCCGTCCGGCAGGGCCAGGGTGAGGACGGCCATGTCGCTGGTCTTCTCGCGCCGCAGCCCGTCGGGGCCCTCCTCCGCCTCGCCGAGGACGGCGACGACCGGGACGAGGAGACGCGCGCCGGTGAGGGCGGTGAGGAGGGCGGGTTCGGCGGACGGGTCGGCGGCCCAGTCCGCGAGCGCCCGGCGCAGCGCGGGGTCGGCGGAGCCGTCGTCGCCGGCGAACGCGGGCTGCGGGATGTTCTTGAGAGCCACGCGACGAGCCTAGTGCCGCGGGGGCGTGCGCCGCCGGGCTCCGGGCCGCGCGCGGGCCGGGTGCGCTGTGAGGCGCGTCACCCTCCGGTTGCCCGTTCTTGACGACGGTGGCCGTGACGTGCGCGGAAGGCCGGGATACGGTGCGGACATGAGGCGTGAAACCCCCGGCCCGCGGCGCCGGTTCAGACCCTCGGCCGTGGTGCACACGGCGCTCGCGACGACGCTGCTCGCGGCCGGTCTGACGAGCGACGCGGTGCGGTCCGGGGTGGACGCGCTGGTGGGGACCGCCGACATCCTGGACGAGGCGGGCGGCGAGTCGGGGAAGGATCTGGAGCGGGTGGACATACCGCCGTCACGTGGCTCGACGGACGAGGACGGGACGGCCGGCGCCCGCCGTGACCTGCGGCTCGCGGAGGCGATAGCACCGCTCCTCGACGCGCCGTCGGCCGAGGGGACGCGCCTGTCGGTCGCGATATGCGCGCTCGGCAGCGGGCAGAGCGCTGTGTACGGCTCGGACCTGTTCGACACGGCGAGCATCGTGAAGGTGGACATCCTGGCCGCCCTGCTCCTCCTGGCCCAGGACGAGGGCCGTGAGCTGACGGCGGAGGAGAAGTCGCTCGCCGGGGTGATGATCCGGCAGAGCGACAACGACGCGGCGGACACGCTGTGGCGCGCCATAGGCGGCGCCGACGGCCTCGACGCGGCGAACGAGCGGCTCGGGCTGACCCGGACGGCGGGCGGTCCCGAGGCGCACTGGGGGCTGACGCAGACCACGAGCGAGGATCAACTCGCCCTGCTGTCCGCCGTGTACGGCACCACGTCGCCGCTGTCGGCGCAGTCGCGGGCGTTCGTCCAGGACCTCATGGCGACCGTCGTGGACGGGCAGCGGTGGGGTGTGTCGGCGGCGGCCGACGAGGCGGCCTTCGAGCTGAAGAACGGCTGGCTGCCGCGGTCGCAGACGGGCCTGTGGGACATCAACAGCATCGGCCGCGTGACGGCCGACGGGGAGCAGTACCTGGTGGCGGTCGTCTCGGACGGGCATGTCACGCAGGCCGCGGGCATAACGGCGGTCGAGGCGGCGGCCGAGGCCGCGGTCGGGGCGCTCACCACTGATGAGGGCGCCACCACGGAGCCCGGGTCCGTCGTCTGAGGCGGATGACGAGCAGGACGGCCGTCAGCAGCAGCAGCGCGCCGGTCACGCCGGCGGCGGGGGCGAGCCACGGGGTGCCGGGGTCGGCGGCGGCCGGGCGCGGTCCCGGACCGAAGTACCGCTCCCCGTAGGGCTCGGCGAGGGGTTCGAGGGACGCGGGCTCGACGCCGGCCGCCGCCTCGATGGCGGCGGCGGGGTCGACGATGCCGGCGCCGAACGCGTCGTCGCGCCCGCCTTCGGGGGTGTTCTGCGCTGTACCGGTGAGCAGGTCCCGCACCTGGGCCGGGGTCAGTCCCGGGTGGGCGGCCAGCAGCAGCGCGACGGAGCCCGAGACGAACGCGGCGGCGGCCGACGTGCCCCAGCCGGTGTAGTACTGGCCGTCGGGGTCGGCGACGATCACGCCCTCCCCGGGCGCGCTGACGGTGGAGTACCAGCGGCGGGTGGAGAAGTCGGTGGTGGCGCCGCTGCGGTCGACCGCGGTCACGGCGATCACCCCGGGGTAACCCGCCGGGTAGGAGACGGGGTTGCCGTCGTCGCCGCCGTTGCCCGCCGAGGCGACGACCACCACGCCGTGCTCCAGGGCGTACCGGACAGCGGCGTCCTGCTCGGGATCGGCATGGGCGGACTCGCTGTCGTCGCCGAGGGAGAGGTTGATCACGTCGGCGCCCTGGTCGGTGGCCCAGCGGATGCCCTCGGCGAGGGCGCCCTCGGTGCTGCGGCGGGCCTCGTCGCGCGCGGGATCGTTCTCCTCCAGGAGGACCCGGACGGGCAGGATGTCGGCCGCGGGCGCCACGCCGATGACGCCGCTGCCGCGTTCGGCGCCGTGCCCGCGGCCGGCAATGATGCCGGCCATGGCGGTGCCGTGGGCCGCCCAGGTCGGGTCGCCCGGGCCGGCCCCCATGCCGACGAGGTCGTGCTCGGGCAGCACGGCGCCGGCGAGGTCCGGGTGGTTCGGGTCGACGCCGGTGTCGAGGACGGCGACGGTGATGCCCTCACCGCGCGTGGTCTCCCAGGCGTCGGGGGCGTGGATGGCGTCGAGTGCCCACTGCTGCTGTTCGCGGATGGAGTCGGCGCGGGCGGGGGCGGCCACCAGGAGGCCGGGGAGCAGTACGGCGCCGGCGGTGAGCGCCGCGAGGGCGGCGCGGGCGCGGCGGGGGCGCGGGGGCGTCATGAGGGCTCCGGGGCGTACCGGTCGGCCGCTGCGCGCAGCCGGGTGTCGAGGTCATCGGCGAGCGCGGCGGCGTCGTGGCCGAGGCCGGCGAGGGCGATGGTGCTCTTCTCGCCCTCGGCCGTGGCGTCGGCGGCCGGCTGCGGTTCGGGGACGGGCCGGCCGTCGGCCCACCCGCTGACGGTGAACAGGATGACCGGCAGGTCCTCGGCGACGCCGATCGACCAGGAGGCGCGCTGCTCGTCGCCGAAGTCCTCGGCCGCCGTGCCGGGCGCGGCGTACGTGCGGGGCAGCAGGTCGGCGCGGTCGGCGAGGTCCTCGTCGGCGAAGCGGGCGTGCAGCGCGGCCATCTCCGCCGGCTCGGCCTCGGTGAAGACGAGACCGGCGGTGACGACGCCGGTCTGCGTCTCGTCGGTGTAGGTGGCGCGGATCAGGCGGTGGCAGCCGACCGGTTCGACGACCTCGGCGAGGAGGGGGTCGAAGGCGTCGCCGCAGTCGCTGTCGGGGGCGACGGCGATGCGGGTGTAGTGGCGGTCGGCGCCGCCCGGGCCGGCCCCCGCGGCGTCGATCTCGGGCGGGAACAGCTCGTCCACCGGGAGGTCGCGCCACAGTTCGCGTGACTCGGCGAAGACGGTGGTGGCGGGCGGGCCGTCGGAGTTGAGCCAGGCGCCCGCCGCGGCCCCGCCGAGGAGCCCGGTGCCGAGGACGACGCAGGCGACGGAGGCGGCGGTTCTGACGGCGGCGCCGCGCGCGCGGCCCGCGGCGGGCGCGCCGGCGGGTCGCGCGGGTCCCGGGGCGGGCGCGCCGGCGGGTCGCGCGGGTCCCGGGGCGGCGGGCGGCCCGGCCGGCGGCGGTGGCGCGGCGGGCGGGGGCGGCGCCGCGGGGCGGGGCGGGGCGGACGGCCGGGGCGGGGCGGACGGGCCGAAGGCGCCGGGGGGCGCCGGCGTGCCGGGCCGCCCCTGGGCTCTCGGCGGGATGAGGCGCAGCGTGGGGCGCCATGGGCTTCGCTCGGTGTTCATCCGCACACTCCCCGGCCCCCGCGGCGCACACTGCCGACGCTTGACGGGGTCACTCTACGGTCGCCGGGTCATGCGGCGGTACCGGGCCCCGTGGAGGCGGCGTCGAGGTTGTCCCGTATCAGGTCGATGACCGACGCGGGCGGGGCGTCGTCCATCTCGTCGAGGGTGATGTTGAGCAGCATCGTCCCCGATCCGTCGGGGCGGGGAAGGCGACCGTCTCGACCAGGCCGCCGATGCCGCTCTCGGTGGTGACGTGGACGCGGACCCGGTGGCCCTCGACGCCGGCGACGGTGACCGGCTCGGAGAGGACCTGCTCGGGGGCCGAGACCTCGCCGTACGTCGCCTGGCTGTAGCTGTTCTCCGCGAGGGCGGTGGCGTCGGCGGTGGCGAGCTGGGCCAGGTCGGGTGCGGTGTCGGCGTAGGTGGTGAGGCTCGCGCCGGCGGCCTGGCACTCCAGGCCCGGGTCCTCGGGGCAGGGGTACTGGCCGGTGGTGACGATGGCGGCGCCCTCCACGGACATCTCCTCCCAGCCGTCGATGAGGGGCAGTGCGATGCCGTCGACGCGGGCGGAGGTGTGCGCGGTCACCTCGCCGCTCCCGCCGTCCTCGTCGTCGCCCGAGAAGACGGCGTACGTGGTCCCCGCCGCGGCGAGCGCGACGACGACGGCCAGGGCGGCGATGAGGGGTCCCTTGCGGCGCCCGGCCGGGGCGGGCGGAGCGGGCTGACCATCGCCGTACCCGTCGCCGTAGCCGTACCCGGGGGCGGGGGCGGGGGCGGGCGGCCCGCCGTACGCCGGGACGGGGGCCGTGACGGCGGCCTGCGGGGCCGTGGCGGCCCCGCCCGGCCGTGTGGTGGCCGTCCATTCCCGGCCGTCCCACCAGCGCTCCGGTTCCGGGGGCGGACCGGCGTACCCCGGATCCCTGTACCAGCCGGCGGGCGTAGCCATGGCGACCACTCTCCTCGTTGTCCACCCCGGTGCGCGCGGCCCGTGCGGGCGGCGGCGCTGTGTGCCGACCGTGAAGATCTCACACCACGCCCGGCCGGGCCACGGCGGAGTCCGGTTCCCGCGGACGGACGCGCCCGCCGGGTGGCGGTCAGCCCGCCCGTGCCGTCTCCGGGTCGCGGGCCGGCGCCGCCTCCGCCACGCCGCCGGGGCCTCCCGCGTCCCCGCCGGTCCGGCCGCCGGGCAGCAGGCGTGCGAGCCAGTGGGAACGGCCGGCGACCAGGGGCGCGACGACGGCCAGGATCAGGACGTAGCCGGCGATGAACGGTGAGAGCCGGTCGTCGAGGCCCGCCGCGGCCGCCATCGTCGCGAGGATCAGGGCGAACTCGCCGCGCGCCAGCAGCGTGGTCGCCACGTTGGCGGTCGGCCCCGCGCCGAAGCCGTAGACGCGGGCGGTGAGCAGGCCGGCGACGAGGTTCATCGTGACGGTGAC
This sequence comes from Streptomyces sp. RFCAC02, assembly GCF_004193175.1. Lineage (NCBI taxonomy): Bacteria > Bacillati > Actinomycetota > Actinomycetes > Kitasatosporales > Streptomycetaceae > Streptomyces > Streptomyces sp. RFCAC02. The sequence goes on from NZ_SAUH01000001.1 coordinate 651,118, forward strand.
CGCGATCGCCGCGAGCACCGGCCAGATGACGACGGGCAGGTCGCCCGGGTCGATCGACAGGCCGAAGCCGAAGAAGAAGATCGCGCCGAACGCGTCCCGCAGCGGATGCACGAGTTCGCGGATGCGGTCGCCGGAGTCGGTCGTGCCGAGGATCAGGCCGACCATGAACGCGGCGATGGCGTCGGCCACACCGAACTTCTCGGCGATGCCGGCCACCAGGACCGCGGCGCCGAGGAAGGAGATGACGAGCAGTTCGTTGTCGCGGGTCGCGAACAGGCGGCCGACCAGGCGGGTCCCCCAGCGCGCCGCGGCGGCCAGGAGCAGCAGGAACCCGAACGCCCTGGCCATGTCGGCGGCCATGGCACCCGCGCCGTCGGTGCCGGAGATGATCGGCTGGAGCGCGGCGAGGTAGAGGGCGAGGAAGATGTCCTCGACCACGATGATGCCGAGGATCGGACGAGTCTCCGCATTCCCGATGCGGCCGAGGTCCACCAGGATCTTGGTGACGATGGCGGAGGACGAGATGCCGAGGACCCCGGCGAGGACGAGCGCCTCGGACGTGCCCCAGCCGAGGGCGAAGCCGAACGCCAGCCCCGCCCCGACGTTGAGCGCGAGGTAGGTGGAGCCGGCGACGGCCATCTTCCTGCCGCCGGTCTTCAGGTCGTCCAGGTGGAATTCGAGCCCCAGGTAGAAGAGCAGCAGGACGAGGCCGAGCGCGGACAGCATCTCCAGCTCGTGCGGGTCGTCCACCAGGACGTATCCGGGCGTGTTGGGGCCGAGGAGTATGCCGGCCAGGATGAACAGCGGGATCGTCGGCAGGCCGATGCGGCTGCCGAGGCGGGCGAGCAGTGCGGCGGCGACGAACGCACCGCCCATGGCGAGCAGGGTGTCGGCGTGTTCCATGCGCCGTCACCCGCCCTTGCGGGGGAGAGGGGACGTGGGGATGAGCGGAGTCATCGGCAAGGGGGCTCCTCCTCGGCGTCGGGGCAGCCCGACACGGCATGCTCCGGGGCATGCGTCGGTCAAGCGTGCGTCAAGAAAGGGTCAATATTTAGCATAGCAAAAGTATTTTTGTATGCCCCACGCGTGGATGTCCGCCTCCCCGCTCCCCCGGCCGCTGCGGCATGATCCAGAGGTGACCCAACGCCTGATGCTGCTGGATACCGCTTCTCTCTACTTCCGCGCCTACTACGGCGTGCCCGACTCCGTGCGCGCCCCCGACGGCACGCCCGTCAACGCCGTGCGCGGACTGCTGGACTTCATCGCGCGCCTGGTCACCGACCACCGTCCCGACAGCCTGGTGGCCTGCATGGACGCCGACTGGCGGCCCGCCTGGCGCGTCGCCCTCATCCCCTCCTACAAGGCGCACCGCGTCGCCGAGGAGCACAGCGGCGGCGCCGACACGGAGACCGTCCCCGACACCCTGACCCCGCAGGTCCCCGTGATCGAGGAGGTCCTGGACGCCCTCGGCATCGCCCGCGTCGGCGTACCCGGGTACGAGGCGGACGACGTCATCGGCACACTCGCCACGCGCGCCACGGGCCCGGTCGACATCGTCACCGGCGACCGCGACCTCTTCCAGCTCGTCGACGACGCGCGCGGCGTCCGGGTCCTCTACCCGGTCAAGGGCATGGGCACGCTCGCCGCCTTCGACGAGGCCGCCCTGCGGGCCAAGTACGGCGTCGACGGCCCCGGCTACGCCGACCTCGCGCTGCTGCGCGGCGACCCGAGCGACGGCCTCCCCGGGGTGGCCGGCATCGGCGAGAAGACCGCCGCCCGGCTGCTGGAGCGCTTCGGCGACCTCGCCGGCATCATCGCCGCCGTCGACGACCCCCGCTCGGCCCTCACGCCCGCGCAGCGGTCACGCCTGACCGCCGCGGCGCCCTACCTGGCGGCGGCCCCCCGGGTCGTCCGCGTGGCCCGGGACATCCCCGTGCCCGACCACGAGGCGGCCGTCCCCCGCTCCCCCCGCGACCCGGACGCCCTCGACGCCCTGGCCGGCCGCTGGGGCCTCGGCGGTTCCCTGACGCGGCTCCTCGCGGCGCTGCGCTGACCGGAGCCGCGGAAGCGGTACGGGGGCGCCGGCCGGCGTCCCCGTACGGCCCGTCAGCCGACCGAGCTGTAGGCCACGACCCCACGCAGCACCTGGTCCACGGCACGCCGGGCGTTCCGCGCGACCGTGCCGCCGGCGGGCGCCGCGCCCGCGATCTGGCCGAGCACGTCGATGACCTGCTTGCACCAGCGCACGAAGTCACCCGCGGGCATGTCCGCGTCCCGCAGGACCGCGTCGAGCCCCTCACCGCGCGCCCACCGGTGCACCGGCCAGGCGAAGCCGAGGTCCGGCTCGCGCTGCCCCACACCCGTGACGTGCCCGATGCGGTACTGCTCCTCCAGCGCGTCGAGCCGCCCCCAGATCCGCACCATGTCGCCCAGAGCCCGCCGCGCCTCCCCGCCGGGGACCTCGGGCGCCGGGGCGTCGTCGGCGCTGCGCGCCTCGTACACCAGAGCGGAGACGCACGCCGCCAGCTCCGCCGGGTCGAGCCCCTCCCAGACACCGTCCCGCAGGCACTCGCTGGCCAGCAGGTCCAGCTCGCCGTAGAGGCGGGCCAGCCGGCGCCCGTCCTCGGTGACCTCGTCGCCGCGCAGGTAGCCCAGCTCCGTGAGCAGGGCCGCGACCTGGTCGAAGGTGCGGGCGATCGTGTTCGTCCTGCCCTCGATGCGGCGCTCGAGCTGCGCGGTGTCACGCCGCAGGCGGTGGTAGCGCTCCGCCCAGCGGGCGTGGTCCTCGCGCTCCGAGCACCCGTGGCACGGGTGGGCGCGGATCGCCGAGCGCAGGCGCGTGATCTCCGTGTCGTCGGCCGCGTCCGACCGCCGCCTGCGGTGCCGCCCCGGCTCGTAGTGCCCGGCCTTGGTCCGCAGCGCGGAGGCGAGGTCGCGCCGCGACTGGGGGCTGCGGGCGTTGAACGACTTGGGGACGCGCATGCGGTCCAGCGGCTCCACGGGCGCCGGGAAGTCCATCAGCGCCAGCCGCTTCACCTGCCGCTCGGCGGTGAGCACCAGCGGACGCGGCCCCTCGTGCTGGTCGAAACCGCCGCGCGGCCCCCGGCCCCGGCCGCCCGGCGCGCCCGTGCCCGGGTCGAGGACCAGCGCGAGCCCGGCGAACTTGCCCGTCGGCACGTGGATGATGTCCCCCGGCCGCAGCCGCTCCAGCGAGGCGGCCGCCGCGGCCCTGCGCTGCGCCGCGCCCTGCCGGGCCAGATCCGTCTCCCGGTCCTTCAGCTCGCGGCGCAGGCGCGCGTACTCGTCGAAGTCGCCGAGGTGGCAGGTCATCGCCTCGCGGTAGCCGTCCAGGCCGGCCTCGTTCTTGCGGACCTGGCGCGAGATCCCGACCACCGCCCGGTCGGCCTGGAACTGCGCGAACGACGTCTCCAGCAGCTCGCGCGACCGGTGCCGGCCGAACTGCGAGACCAGGTTCACCGCCATGTTGTACGACGGCTTGAACGACGAGCGCAGCGGGTACGTCCGCGCGCCGGCGAGCCCGGCGACGGCCCCCGGGTCCATCCCCTGCTGCCACAGCACGACCGCGTGGCCCTCGACGTCGATGCCGCGGCGCCCCGCCCGGCCGGTGAGCTGCGTGTACTCGCCGGGCGTGATGTCGGCGTGCTGCTCGCCGTTCCACTTGACGAGCTTCTCCAGCACCACGGAGCGCGCCGGCATGTTGATGCCGAGGGCGAGCGTCTCCGTCGCGAAGACCGCCTTCACCAGACCGTGGACGAACAGCTCCTCCACGATCTCCTTGAACGCCGGCAGCATCCCCGCGTGGTGCGCCGCGATGCCGCGCTCCAGGCCCTCCAGCCACTCGAAGTAGCCGAGGACGTGGAGGTCCTCGTCGGGGATGGCTGCGGTGCGCCGCTCCACGATCTCGCGGACCCGGGTGCGGGCCGCCGGGTCGTTCAGCCGGAGGCCGGCGTGCAGGCACTGCTGGACGGCGGCCTCGCAGCCGGCCCGGCTGAAGATGAACGTGATCACCGGCAGCAGGCCCTCGGCGTCGAGCCGGTCGATGACCTCGGCGCGGCTCGGCGTCCACACGCGCGACCGCTGCCGCCGCTCGCGCTCCCGGTCGGCGGCCCGCCGCCGGTCCCGGGAGGCCCGCACGCGGTCACGGCCGCCGTACCCCCGGGCGCCCTCGGTGCGGACGAGACGGAGCAGGTCCGGGTTGACCTCGCGCTTGTCGCCCGACTCCTCGAACAGGTCGAGCATCCGGCGGCCGGCCAGCACGTGCTGCCACAGCGGCACCGGCCGGTGCTCGGAGACGATCACCCGGGTGTCGCCGCGCACGGTGTCGAGCCAGTCGCCGAACTCCTCGGCGTTCGAGACGGTGGCGGACAGCGAGACCAGCGTCACCGACTCCGGCAGGTGGATGATGACCTCCTCCCAGACCGCGCCCCTGAAGCGGTCGGAGAGGTAGTGCACCTCGTCCATCACGACGTAGGCGAGGCCGTCGAGCGCCCGGGACCCGGCGTACAGCATGTTGCGGAGGACCTCGGTCGTCATCACGACGACGGGGGCGTCGGAGTTCACGCTGTTGTCGCCGGTGAGGAGGCCGACCTGGCCGGCACCGTACCGCTTCACGAGGTCGGTGTACTTCTGGTTCGACAGCGCCTTGATCGGCGTCGTGTAGAAGCATTTGCGGCCCTGCGCGAGGGCGAGGTGGACGGCGAACTCACCGACGATCGTCTTGCCCGATCCGGTGGGCGCCGCCACCAGCACGCCCTTGCCCTCCTCGAGGGCACGGCAGGCCTCGATCTGGAACGGATCGAGCTCGAAGTCGTACAGCTCACGGAAGGGGGCGAGCGCGGTGGCCTGCTCGACGGCGCGCCGGCGAGCGGCGGAGTAACGCTCGGCGGGGGACATCATGTCGTCGGTCATGGTGCCAACGAGCCTACCGGCCGCCTCCGACAGTGCGGTGATCATTTCTGTCCTGCCCCGGACGGCCCACGCCCGGCCACCGGGCGGCGTGCGGGGGAAGCCCGATCGAGTCCCGCGGGAACCTCACGGCTGCGGCACCAGCAGGCGCAGGGCGCCGGGTACGCACACGGCGGAGACCGGCAGCGGCCCGATCGGCTCCCCGTCCGCGTATCCGTGCGCGTCCGGCACGTCGAGCGCCACCTCGCGGGCACGGCGCACGGTGACCGCCGGGTGGGCCGTGTGCGTCCCCCGGTAGACGCGGGGGAAGACCCCGACGAGGGTCCGGCGCGTGCAGGGACCGACCACCGTGATGTCGAGGAGGCCGTCGTCGAGCCGGGCGTCCGGGCAGATCCGCATCCCGCCGCCGTACGCGGGACCGTTGCCGACCGCGACGAGCGTCGCGCGGAACTCCTCCCACGGCCCGCCGTCCACCCGCATCCGGTACGGCAGGGGCCGCAGGCCCGCCAGCTCCGCGACGAGGGCCACGTCGTAACGGAGCCGCCCGCGGGGCCGGCGCATGCGGTTGCCCCGGTCGTTGACCCGGGCGTCGAAACCGGACGCCAGGACGCTGCCGAACCACACCTCTCCCACCCGCCCGAGGTCGACGGGACGCCACCGGTCCGCCGCGATAGCCGCCGCCACGGCGCGGCCCGCCGCGGCCGGGTCCCGGACCGGCAGTCCGCAGGCACGGGCGAAGTCGTTGCCCGTGCCGAGGGGGACGATGCCGAGGGGCGTCGATGTGGCCGCCGTGGCCTGGAGCGCGAGCGACACCATGCCGTCCCCGCCGGCCGCTATGACCGCCCGGGTGCCGCCCGCTACGGCCTCCCGCGCCCGCCGCAGGGCGTCGCGCGCGTCGTGCCCCACCACGGTGCGCACCGCCGTACCGGCCGCGCGCAGGGCCTCGACGGCGGCCCGGGCACGCGCGGCGGCCCGGCCGCGGCCGGCCGCCGGATTCAGCAGGAACGTGACGTCATCGGCCACGCGCGCCCCGCCGGCGGACGACGCTGCGGGGCTCAGGTGATGTCATCGAAGCGGCCGCCGGCGCCGTCGTCCAGCGCCGAGGAGGACACCCGCTCGGCCGGCTCGACGGTGCTGGGCGTGAGGTCGAGGGACGACGCCTCGTCGTCGCCGAGCTGTTCCTCCTCCTCGACCAGCCGCCGGCGACGACGGCGGTCGTTCAACAGCGCGACACCGCAGGCGATGAAGTACAGACCGGTGAGGGGCACCTGGAGGGCCACCATGGACATCAGGTCCGTCGGCGTGATCGCCGCGGCGAACACCGCGATGCCGACGACCATCCACCGCCACCAGCTCAGCATCCGCCGGCCCGTGAGGATGCCGCCGAAGTTGAGCATCACCAGGAGCAGCGGCAGCTCGAACGAGAGGCCGAACGCCAGGGCCATCCGCACGGTGAGGTCGAGGACCTCCTCCATGGACACATAGTTCTGCGCGTCCGGGGCGCTGAAGCTCAGCAGGACGGGCACGGCGCGCCCGAGCAGCCAGTACGCGAAGCAGGCGCCGGCGACGAACAGCGGCACCCCCACCCCGACGACGGCGCGCGAGTACTTCTTCTCGTGGCGGTGCAGGCCGGGCGCGATGAAGGCCCAGAGCTGGTAGAGCCACACCGGCGACGCCGCGGTCAGCCCCACCAGCAGGGAAACCCGGAAATACGTCGCGAACGGGGCGGTCAGGCCGTTCTGCGAGAGAATGGCGCACCGGTGGGCCTCGGCATCGGGATCGTTCACCGAGGAACAGATCGGGACCGGCCGGCTGAGGAAGTCCATGATGTCCTTGGCGAAGAACATCGCGACGACGGTGACCACCAGAATCGCGAGGACCGAGATCCCGAGCCGGTTGCGCAGCTCACGCAGGTGCTCGGTGAGGGGCATGCGCCCCTCCGGGTCCTTCATCTTCCGCGCGCCCTTGGGCACCCCACGTCCTCATCTCGCTCGGCGGCCTGGCGGGACGGGCCGCCCGGCCCGCCCGCGACCACGCGGCGCCCGCGCACACGGGCGGCCACGGGTGTCAGTTCTGCTGGGCGCTGCCCCTGGGCTCCTCGACCGGGCGGGCGCTCGCCACGTCACCGGGGGCGGCCTGGATGGTGCGGGAGGCGGTACCGGGGTCCGCGGGCGCGGCGGTGTCCGTCTCCTGGGAACGGCCGTCGTTCCTCATGGCGGCGGTCTCGCTCTTCAGGATGCGGAGGGACTTGCCCAGCGAGCGGGCGGTGTCCGGCAGCCGCTTGGAGCCGAAGACGAGCACCACGACGAGCAAGACGAGCAGGATGTGCCATACGGAGAGCGAGCCCATGGTCTCGTCCACTTTCTTCCGGGGAGGAAATTCGTCCGCCGTGCCGGACGGCGGCATTCCGAACCGTCCGCACGAGCTGCAATCTTAACGCGCCGGGGTGAACGCGAATCAATGCCAGGGCATCCGGCTATTCACCCGCACTCCGGTCACCGTACGCACGGTACGCGGCGCCGCCGCCGGTGGCGAGGGGGGCGGCGGCCCTTTCCAGCTCGGCCGCGGCGTCCTCGATCCGTTCCGACGCGTCCGCCACGGCCCGGGCGAAACGGCGCACCTCGATCCCGACCCGGACGGCCAGGACACCCAGCACCGCGACACCGGCGAACGCCAGCACGACCTGCGTCATGGGCCAGAACACGCTCAGTCCGCCTCTCCCCCGGCGGCGCCCGGCAGCGCGTCCGGGGTCTCGTACCGTTCGAGCGCGGCGCGTGCGGCGTCCCGCGCGCTGTCGGCCAGCTCCTGCGGCGCGACGATGCGCCCGTCGCCGCCGAGGCGGAGCGCGAGCCGGCGCAGGATGGCCGGGTCGGAGGCGCGCAGCGTGACGCGCAACCCGCCGTCCGGCAGTTCCTCGGCCGAGTCGTGCGGGTAGTACTCGGCGACCCAGCGCCCGCCGGGGCCGACCTCGATCACCGCCTCGGGGTCGCCGGGCGACGGCTGCACCAGGCCCTCGCTCAGGTCCCTCGGCTCGACGGCCGGCGGCTCGGCCGGGGTGTCGAGCAGCTCGATGCGCGCCACCCGGTCGAGCCGGAACGTGCGCCGCGCCTCGGAGCGGTGGCACCACGCCTCGACATAGGTGTGGCCGACCGCGAACAGCCGGATCGGGTCGATCTCGCGGTCGGTCAGCTCGTCGCGGCCCGGTGAGTAGTAGCGGATGCGCAGGCGCCTGCGCTCGGTGATGGCGCGGTCCACGTCGGCGAAGACGCCGCCCTCCGACTCGAAGGTGACGGCGAGCCGGGCACTGGCGCCCGCCGCCTCGCCGGCCGCCGCCTCCAGCTTCGCGGTGGCGCGCAGCAGCGCGTTGCGGTCCCCCTCGCGCAGCCCCGGCAGGGTCGCGACGGCGCGGGCGGCGACGAGGAGCGCGGTGGCCTCGTCGGCGGCGAGCCGCAGCGGCTGGCCGGTGCCGTCACCGACCGCGTTCGCGTTGTGCCACCAGATGTGCTCGCCGTCCGTGTCGATGTCGAGCAGGTCGCCGCCGCGGAAGCTGGTGCCGCACATGGGCAGGACGCTCAGGTCGGAGATCAGCTCGTCCTCGGTGACGCCGAACGCGCGCGCCACCTCGTCCACGCGTGCGCCGGGGCGCTCGCGCAGATACGTGACGAGGGACAGCATCCGCCGTGTCCTGTCGATGGCGCTGGTCGCCATGGTCGTCGTGTCTCCCTCTCGGCCCTCGGTCAGCCCTTGGCGACGGCGCGCAGCCGCTCCACCACGTCGGCCCGCAGCTCGGCGGGCTCCAGAACGATCACATCGGGGCCGAACTCGGCCAGCCACGCGTCGAGCCCGTGTCCGTACGGGATCTCCAGGTCGTCCCACCCGCTGAGCCCCGGGGCCTCGGTGACGGCGCTCGCGCGGGCGCGCAGCGGGTAGCCCGCGCCGGCGCGCAGCCGGATGCGCGCCTGGCCGGTGGGCTCCTCCCCCGCCCAGCGGGCCACGACCTCGCGCAGCGCCACATGCCCGGGGACGTCGGCGGTGAACGAGCCGAGCCGCGACTTGACGCGCCCGGTGATCCGCGAGAGGCGGAACACGCGCTGCGCCTGCCGGTCGCGGTCGAAGCCGGCCAGGTACCAGTGACCGCGCCAGCACTCCAGCGCCCACGGCTCCACATGGCGCGTCGAGGGGCGGGCCGCGTTGGACTTGCGGTAGTCGAACGTGACGGGCCTGCGGTCCCGGCAGGCGACCATCAGGGGTTCGAACGCCGCCTCGCCGGCCGGCACCCGCGGCTCGATCGCGCTGTAGGACCCGACCTCGTCCGGCGCCAGCGGCATGCCGGCGGCGCGCAGCTTCTGCAGGGCGCCGCTGGCCGCTCCGGCGAGCCTGGCCTGCTGCCAGACGCGGGCGGCCAGCGTCAGGGCGGCGGCCTCCTCGGCGTCCAGGGTGATGGGCGGGAGCTGGTTGCGGTCGCGGCGGGCGACGTAGCCCGTGTCGCCGTCGACGCTCTCGACCGTCTCGATGACGAGGCCGAGTTCCCGCAGGTCCTCCTTGTCCCGCTCGAACATGCGGTTGAAGGCGTCCTCGGAGTCGATCTCCATGTACGCCTCGATGGAGGAGCGCAGTTCCCGCTTGTTCAGCGGACGGCCGGTGCCGAGCAGGCACAGCGCAAGGTTCATCAGCCGCTCGGCCTTGGCGATCGCCATCGGTGTGCCGCCCCTCTCCGCCCGGGACCCGGTGCGGCGGCGCCGGACACGCCGCGGGGCCCATCCCCCGAGGGGATGGGCCCCACCGTACCCCGTGCGGGGATCAGGCCGAGACCAGATCGCAGACGAAGATCAGCGTCTCGCCCGGCCCGATCGCGCTGCCGGCACCCCGGTCCCCGTACGCGAGGTGCGGGGGAATGATGAGCTGCCGGCGGCCGCCGACCCGCATGCCCTGCACACCCCGGTCCCAGCCCGGGATGACCTGCCCGCCGCCGAGCTGGAAGCGCAGCGGGGCGCCCCGGTTCCAGCTCGCGTCGAACTCCTCGCCGCTGCTGAACGAGACCCCGACGTAGTGAACGGAGACCTGGGCACCGGCCTCGGCGACGGGGCCGTCACCCTCCCAGATGTCCTTGATCTCCAGGTCGGCCGGGGGCTCGCCGCCGGGGAAGTCCACCTCGGGCTTGTCGATGTTCACGTGCGAATCACTCCTGTGCGCTTGCTCGAAGATGACGCGGAACGCCCGGGGGCGTCCCGTCATGCGACGCCGATGATGTCGACGACGAACACCAGTGTGGAGCCTGCGGGGATCGTGCTGGTGTCCTGGTCCCCGTACCCGAGGTCCGGGGGATCACCAGGAGCACCCGATCGCCGACGTGCTTGCCGACGAGCCCCTGGTCCCAGCCCTGGACGACCTGGCCCGTGCCGATCTGGAACGCGGAGGCCGCGTCCCGCTCCCAGGAGGAGTCGAACATCTCGCCGTCCGCCCAGGTCACACCCGTGTACTGGATGACGAGGGCCTGGCCGGACTCGACCTCGGGTCCTTCGCCCTGGATGAGGACCTGGTCGCGCAGCTCCTCCGGGGGGTCCTCGCCCTCGGGGATCGTGATGGTGGCCGCCTCGGCGGCGTCCGCCTCGACCGTGGGCATGCCCTCGTCGGGCGGCGCCTGTTCGCCCTCGACCCGCGAGGTCGGGTCGACGGAGCTGGCGGCGACGACGTCGATGACCCACACGACGCCCTCGTCCTCGTCGAGGCCCATCTGCTGGGCGGCCTGCCCGATCATGTCGGTCGCCCGGCCCTGGACCATGACGCGGCTGCCGACGTGGGTGCCGACGAGCGGCTCGGTGACGGTGGCGAGGAGCAGCGAGTCCTCACCGGCCTGGGCGGTCACCTGCTGCCGGGGGGTGTCCGCGCTCTCCTCGTCGTCCCCCTCGGCGTTGTCGCCGCCGGTGCTCTCCTCACCCGTGCCGGCGCTCCAGGTGTTGACGAGGTCCTCGTTGTCGGAGGTGGTGCGGGCGAGGACGTCGAGCCGGAGGTAGTCCCCCTTGCCGACCTCCGCGCCGTCGCCCTCGGAGAGCACCTCGCTCACGACGTCGCTGCCGACCTGCTTGCTGTCGATGTCGATCTCGGGCTGTTCACCCGCGTCGCCCGACACGGTGGCGACCGGGCCGCTGGGCTCCGAATCGCCGCAGGCCGCCAGCGGGAGCAGGAGCGCGGGGACGGTGAGAGCCGCGGCGATGCGGCCCACGCGTTTGGTGGGGGTCATGTTTCCAACTCGGCATAGGGGGCGTTCGGGGCGGAACCCGCTGGTCCCGCCCCACCCTACGACCTCCCGGGCACGGCCTCGGACGGCCCGATGATCACATCCCGGCGATCAGTTTCTCCACGCGTTCGTCCACGGAACGGAACGGGTCCTTGCACAGAACCGTCCGCTGGGCCTGGTCGTTGAGCTTCAGGTGCACCCAGTCCACGGTGAAGTCGCGGCGCTGTTCCTGGGCGCGGCGGATGAAGTCGCCCCGCAGCCGCGCGCGGGTGGTCTGGGGCGGCACGGACTTGCCCTGGAAGATCTTGAGGTCGTTGCACACGCGCTCGGCCTGCCCCTTGCGCTCCAGCAGGTAGTACAGGCCGCGGCGGCGGTGGATGTCGTGGTAGGCGAGGTCTATCTGCGCCACGCGGGGGTGGGACATGGTCAGGTTGTGCTTGGCCCGGTACCGCTCGATGAGCTGGTACTTCATGACCCAGTCGATCTCGGTGTTGATCTTGTCGAGCTCCTGGGCGCGGATCGCCTCCAGCGACCTGCCCCACAGTTCGAGGACGCGCTCGGTCAGGCCGGTGCGCATCCCGCGGCGCTCGCAGAAGTCGAGGGCCTTCTCGTAGTACTCCTGCTGGATCTCCAGCGCGGACGCCTCCCGGCCGGTCGCGAGGCGGACCTTGCGCTGGCCGGTGATGTCGTGGCTGACCTCGCGGATGGCCCGGATCGGGTTCTCCAGGGTGAGGTCGCGCATCACGGTGCCGGCCTCGATCATGCGGAGCACCAGGTCGGTGGCGCCGACCTTGAGCAGCATGGTCGTCTCGGACATGTTGGAGTCGCCGACGATGACGTGCAGCCTGCGGTAGCGCTCGGCGTCCGCGTGCGGCTCGTCCCTGGTGTTGATGATGGGCCGGGAGCGCGTCGTCGCCGAGCTGACACCCTCCCAGATGTGCTCGGCGCGCTGGCTCACGCAGAAGACGGCGCCGCGCGGCGTCTGGAGCACCTTGCCCGCGCCGCAGATGAGCTGGCGGGTGACGAGGAAGGGGATCAGCACGTCCGCCAGGCGGGAGAACTCGCCGTGCCGCGCGACGAGGTAGTTCTCGTGGCAGCCGTAGGAGTTCCCCGCGGAGTCGGTGTTGTTCTTGAAGAGGTAGACGTCACCGGCGATGCCCTCCTCGTGCAGGCGCCGTTCGGCGTCCACGAGGAGGCCCTCCAGAATGCGCTCACCCGCCTTGTCGTGCGTGATGAGCTCCACGACGTTGTCGCACTCGGGTGTCGCGTACTCGGGGTGCGAGCCGACGTCCAGGTACAGCCGGGCACCGTTGCGCAGGAACACGTTGCTGCTGCGGCCCCATGACACGACGCGGCGGAAGAGGTACCTCGCCACCTCGTCCGGGGACAGCCGGCGCTGACCGCGGAACGTACAGGTGACCCCGTACTCGTTCTCCAACCCGAAGATTCGGCGATCCATGAGTGAACATTACGCCTGATGCCCTGTTCTGAAACCGGGTTCGAGCGCGGCGTTTCGATCATTTCGCGATTCCGCGACGGGGGCGGCGGCGCGGTCGCGACCGGTGAGGACGCGGACGGTCGCGAGCAGCGTGAGCAGGGCCAGGCAGCCGCAGGCGCCGGTCACGGAGAACCCTGCGGCGACGGAGGAGCGTTCGATGACGGGGCCGACGACGGCCGTGCCGGCGGCCGAGCCGACGCCGAACGCGGTCACGAGCCAGGAGAACGCCTCGGTGACCGTGCCGGAGGGCGCCTGGCGGTCTATGACGACGAACGCGCAGGCCAGCGCCGGGGCGAGGAAGACGCCCGCGAGGACGGACAGCAGCGTCATCAGGAGGATGCTGTCGGGCACCAGCACGAGGGGAGGTAGCCGGCGGCGAGCGCGGCGGTGAGGCGGCGGAGCCGTGGCTCGGGCGCGCCCGCCCAGCGCCGCGCGCCGTAGAGGAGGCCGCCGGCCAGGGCGCCCACGGCGAGCCCCGAGTTGAGCCAGGTCGCGATGAGCTGGTCGCCGTGGTCCTCGGCGTAGGCGACGTCCGCGACGGCGATGGAGCCGAGGGCGCCGCCGACGAAGAAGAAGCAGGCGAGGAGGGCGAGCAGCCCGGACGACCGCAGCGCGCCGAGCCAGTGCGCCTCGCGCGGGGCGGCGCGCCACCGGCGGGAGGGTCCCGACAGGACGACGGAGAGCGCGCCGATGACGCCGAGCACGTTGATCACGAGGAGGGCCGCCGCCTCGGACCAGGTGGCGACCAGGAGCATGACGATCAGCGGTCCGGTCGCGAACATGACCTCCTGCGCCACGGCGTCGAGGGCGTAGGCGCGGTGGACGATGTCGCCCTTGCCGAGGACGGACGGCCACAGGGCGCGCAGGCCGCCCTCCAGGGGCGGGGTGGCGAGGCCGGCGATCAGGCAGGCGGCCCAGGCGACGGCGGGCGGGTCGGTGCCCGCGATGGCGAGGGACACCATGGCGAGGCCGGAGACGAGGGCGGCGGGCAGCATGACGCGGGGCTGCCCGTGCAGGTCGGCGAGGCGGCCGAGGACGGGCTGGCCGACGGCGTTGGCCACCCCGTAGGCGGCCGAGAGCAGTCCGGCGAACGTGTAGTCGCCGCCCTCTGCGCGGACGAACAGCACGATGGCGAGGGCGGACGTGCCGTTGGGCAGGCGTCCGACGAGAGTGCCCGCGAGGAGGCGCACGGCGTGGCGTGTGCGCAGCAGTTCCCGGTAGCCCGTGGCCATGGCATCAGTCCCTGGTGAGGCCCCGGCGGCGGCGGGCCGGGGCGTGCGAGTGTTACGTATAACGTCGCATGATTCTACGTACGATGGTCGTCCTGCTGGACCGCTCATTCCGGGACAGGCGGACGGCGGGGGACGGACACCGGCACAGGGAGGCGCGGGCACCGTGGGCGACACGGGGACGGGCGGGGACGACCGCTCCGGGACCGGCGGGCAGCGCGCCGGCGGGGGACGGCCGACGAGCCGGGACGTCGCCCGGCGCGCGGGGGTCTCGCAGGCGGCGGTCTCCCTGGTGCTGCGGGAGCGGTGGCACGGCCGCGTCTCGCCCGCCCGCGCGGACGCCGTGCGCGCCGCCGCGCGTGAGCTGGGCTACCGGCCGAACCAGGCCGCGCGCTCCCTGCGGCTCGGCCGGAGCCGGACGGTCCTCGTGGTGGTGCCGGCGGCACCCAACGAGTTCTTCGCGCGGGTGCACGCCGGCGCGTCCGGGGTCGCGGCGGCGGCGGACGTGGGCGTGGTGCTCTACCCGTCGCCCGGGGGCCTGGGCCGGGCTCCCGACCCGTTCGCCTCGGCGAGCGCGACCCTCGACGGGGTCCTCGCGTCCTCCATGGCGGTGGAGACCCTGGAACAACTGAGCGAAGGGGGACTTCCGCTGGTCATGCTGGACAGCGAGCCGCTGAGCGGACCGGCGGCGGCGACGGTCAACCCCGACATCGCGGCCGGCACCGGCCTGGTCGTGGACCACCTGCTGGCTCTCGGCCACCGCAGGTTCGCCCACGTGGCGGCCGACGTCCCCTCATGGACCTTCGGTGTCCGGGCGCGGGTGCTGCGGGACCGGCTCGCCGACGCGCCCGGCGCACGCCTGCTCGCCCGGGAACGGGGGCCGCTCACCGTCGCGGGAGGACTCGCCGCCGCGGGCCGCGCCCTGGCCGCGACGCCACGGCCCACCGCCCTGGTCTGCGACGACGACACCATGGCCGCCGGGGCCTGCAAGGCGGTACGGCGGATGGGACTGCGCGTCCCGGAGGACGTGTCGGTGACCGGCTTCGACGACCTGGCGCTCGCGACCGCCGTGGAGCCGGAGCTGACGACGGTGCGCCTGCCCGCCGAGGAGCTGGGCGCCGCGGGTCTGCGCGCCCTGCTCGACGTCCTCGCCGGCCGGCCGGGCGGCACCACCGTGCTGCCGGTCGACCTGGTGCGGCGCGGCTCCACGGCACCGCCGCCCGCCACGGCCTGACGGGGTGCCCGCGTCCCGTCGGACGGAACCGGACACGGGAGTGCCCCGGGGCGGGAACCCCGGGGCACTTGTCCCTGGATTGCGCCCGGCGGGGCCTACGCCTCCTCGCCGTCCGCCTCCTCAGCGGCGGCGGCCCCGTCCGCCGCGCCGTCACCGGCCAGCAGGGACGACAGGCGACTGCCCAGGACACGCTTGAACTTGCGCGTCTGCGGCCGGGTCCGGTCGAGGACGGCCACTTCGAGCTGGTCCGCCGTCAGCTCGCGCTCCCCGCCGCCGGCCTCGCGGGAGAGGGCGTCGACGGCGAGCCGCAGCGCCTCCCCCAGGCTCATCCCGTCACGGTGCCGCTCGCCCAGGTAGCTGCTGATCTGGTCCGCGTTGCCGCCGACCGCGACCGAACCGTGCTCGTCGATGATCGAACCGTCGTGCGGCAGCCGGTAGATCTCGTCGTCCTCCGGCCGCTCACCGACCTCGGCGACCAGCAGCTCCACCTCGTAGGGCTTCTCCGCCGCGCTGGAGAAGATGTTGCCCAGGGTCTGGGCGTAGAGGTTGGCCAGGCCACGGGCGGTGACGTCCGCGCGGTCGTACGTGTAGCCGCGGAGGTCGGCGTACCGCGTGCCGCCGATGCGGAGACTCTCGTACTCGTTGTACTTGCCGGTCGCCGCGAAGGCGATGCGGTCGTAGATCTCGCTCACCTTGTGCAGGGCGCGCGACGGGTTCTCGGCGACGAACACGATGCCGTCGGCGTACTGCAGGACCACCAGGCTGCGCCCGCGCGCGATGCCCTTGCGGGCGTACTCGGCGCGGTCCGCCATGGCCTGCTGGGGTGAGACATAGAACGGTGTGGACACCGGCTACTCGTCCCTTCGACGTCACTGGAGAAACAGGGGGCTCGGCGCTCGGCCCGGTGCCCTCGGGCCGCCGGGCACCGCACACTACAGAACGGGCGCCTGCGGCCCGTCGGGCTGGGAGAGCCTGCCGTCGTGCACCGCGCGGACCACCTCGGCGACCTCCGCCTCGGTGAGCCTGCGGTAGCCATCCTCGGTGATGACCGTGACGATCGGGTAGATGCGGCGGGCGAGGTCGGGGCCGCCGGTCGCCGAGTCGTCGTCGGCGGCGTCGTACAGCGCCTGCACGACGGCCGTCACCGTGTCCCGCTCGCCGAGGTCGCGGCGGTGCAGCTTCTTCAGCGCGCCCCGGGCGAAGATGGAGCCCGAGCCGACGGCGGCGAAGCCCTGCTCCTCGGACCGGCCGCCGGTGACGTCGTAGGAGAAGATCCGGCCGCCGCCGCGCTCCAGGTCGTACCCGGCGAACAGCGGGATGACCGCCAGGCCCTGCATGGCCATGCCGAGGTTGCCGCGGATCATGGTGGACAGGCGGTTGGCCTTGCCCTCCAGCGACAGGACGTGCCCCTCGACCTTCTCGAAGTGCTCCAGTTCGAGCTGGAAGAGCTTCACCAGCTCGACGGCGAGGCCCGCCGTGCCGGCGATACCGACCGCCGAGTACTCGTCGGCGGGGAAGACCTTCTCGATGTCGCGCTGGGCGATCATGTTGCCCATGGTGGCGCGGCGGTCACCGGCGAGCACGACTCCCTCGCCGAAGGTGGCGGCCACGATCGTGGTGCCGTGCACCGTCTCCACGACTCCCTCCACGGGCGGCAGCGCGCGGTGGCCGGGCAGCCGCTCGGGGGCGTGGTCGGTCAGGAAGTCGAGGAACGAGGAGGAGCCCGGCCGGAGGAAGGCCGCCGGGAGTCGCCCCTGGTCATGGGAGTTGGCTGCCACAGGGTTCCTTCCAGTGAGTGGACGGTCCGCTGCCCCGGCCGGCGTACGGCCGGGGCAGCGGCAGGCTATGGCACGGACCCTACCCGCCCCTCGGCGGTGATCCACATCGGCCGCGGAAACCGCGCGGCGCCGGCGGGCGGGCCGCCTACTGGCCGCCCTTCTGCACGAAACTGCGGACGAAGTCCTCGGCGTTGGACTCGAGGACCTCGTCGATCTCGTCGAGGACGGAGTCGACGTCGTCCGACAGGGCCTCCTGCCGCTCCTTCAGCTCCTCGGAGACCTCGGCGTCCTGCGCCTGCTCCTCGGCTTCCTCGTTGGTGCGCGACGCCCTCTGCTGGCCGCCGCCGGTGTCTTTGGTCGCCATCTCCCTCACCCCATGTTCAGGTTCGACGTGACAAGGTCAGACCCTACTGGCTGGGACTGACATCGGCTTCTCGACTTTTTCCGCGTCCACCGCTGGGACCACTGTCATGATTCCCGGATCGGGACCGGATCAGCCGCCGGACAGGGCACGGACCAGATCGTTCGCCGTCGGACAGCGGTCGAGCAGGTCCTTCACGTGCTCGCGGGTGCCCCGCAGCGGGTCCATCGTCGGTACCCGCTGGAGGGAGTCGCGGCCGGGCAGGTCGAAGATGACCGAGTCCCACGAGGCCGCGGCGACGTCGTCGGCGTACTGCTCCAGGCAGCGGCCCCGGAAGTAGGCCCTGGTGTCCTCCGGCGGGCTGACCCGGGCCCGCTCCACGTCCCGCTCGTCCAGGAGCCGCGTGATGCGGCCGCGGTCGACGAGACGGTTGTACAGGCCCTTGTCGGGGCGCACGTCCGCGTACTGCAGGTCGATGAGCTGGAGCCGGGCGGCGTCCCAGCCGAGGCCGTCGCGCCGGCGGTAGCCCTCCATCAGCTCCCGCTTCGCGACCCAGTCGAGCTGACCCGAAAGGCTCATCGGATCGCTCTCGAGACGGCCGAG
Source organism: Streptomyces sp. RFCAC02 (assembly GCF_004193175.1). Taxonomy (NCBI): domain Bacteria; kingdom Bacillati; phylum Actinomycetota; class Actinomycetes; order Kitasatosporales; family Streptomycetaceae; genus Streptomyces; species Streptomyces sp. RFCAC02. Next base: position 668,985 of record NZ_SAUH01000001.1, read on the forward strand.
CACGTCCTCCCAGCGCGTCAGGACGTCGGCGGTCTCCTCGTCGAGGTCGGCGCCCCAGCGCTCGTCGGCGTACTTGCGGGCCAGCTCGCAGTACTCCATCTGGAGCTGGACGGCCGTCAGCGTGCGGCCGCTGCGGAGCGTCACCAGCTCCTTCAGGGACGGGTCGTGGCTCACGCGGTGCAGCGTGCGCACGGGCTGGTCCACCGCGAGGTCCACCGTGATGAAGCCGTCCTCGATCATGGACAGGACGAGCGCGGTCGTCCCGAGCTTGAGGTAGGTGGAGACCTCGGCGAGGTTGGCGTCGCCGATGATGACATGCAGCCTGCGGTAGCGCTCGGCGTCGGCGTGCGGCTCGTCCCTGGTGTTGATGATGGGCCGCTTGAGTGTCGTCTCGAGACCGACCTCGACCTCGAAGTAGTCGGCCCGCTGGCTGAGCTGGAACCCGTGCTCGCCGCCGTCCTGCCCGATGCCGACCCGCCCGGCGCCGCACACCACCTGCCGCGAGACGAAGAACGGGGTCAGGTGCCGCACGATGTCCGAGAACGGCGTCTCCCGCTTCATGAGGTAGTTCTCGTGGGTGCCGTAGGAAGCGCCCTTGTTGTCGGTGTTGTTCTTGTACAGGTGGATCGGCTGGGCGCCGGGCACCTCGGCGGCGCGGCGGGCCGCCTCCGCCATGATGCGCTCGCCGGCCTTGTCCCACAGGAGGGCGGCGCGCGGCCCCGTGGTCTCGGGGGCGCTGTACTCGGGATGGGCGTGGTCCACGTACAGGCGGGCCCCGTTGGTGAGGATGACGTTGGCCAGGCCGATGTCCTCGTCGGTGAGCTGGCTTGCGTCCGCGTTGTCCCGAGCGAGGTCGAAGCCCCGGGCGTCGCGCAGCGGGTTCTCCTCCTCGAAGTCCCACCGGGCGCGGCGTGCCCGGTGCACGGCGGCCGCGTACGCGTTGACCACCTGGGACGAGGTGAGCATGGCGTTGGCGTTCGGGTGGCCGGGGACGGAGACGCCGTACTCGGTCTCGATGCCCATCACGCGCCGTACAGTCATGCGGCCCTCCTTGCCCGGCGGAGCCCCGGCACCGGCCCGTCGCCGCCGCCGCTGTGTCGAAGCGTAGGCGAGGGCGGGCGGATACGGAGACCGCCGCCGGCGGTTTTCCTTCTCGGAATGCGGCCGGGAAAGCGACGGCTGCGGGGCGCGCGCTCGCGTGCCCCGCAGCCGTCGCCGAAAGCCCGTACCGGTGGCTCGGCTGTTACAGGTACTGACCGGTGTTGGCGACCGTGTCGATGGAACGGCCGGTGTCGCCGCCCTGCTTTCCGGTGACGAGAGTACGGATGAAGACGATCCGCTCGCCCTTCTTCCCGGAGATGCGGGCCCAGTCGTCGGGATTGGTGGTGTTGGGAAGGTCCTCGTTCTCCTTGAACTCGTCCACGCAGGCGGAGAGCAGGTGGGAGACGCGCAGGCCCTTCTGGCCGTGGTCGAGGAAATCCTTGATCGCCATTTTCTTGGCGCGGTCCACGATGTTCTGGATCATGGCGCCGGAGTTGAAGTCCTTGAAGTAGAGGACTTCCTTGTCACCATTGGCGTAGGTGACCTCCAGGAAGCGGTTCTCCTCGCTCTCGGCGTACATCTGCTCCACGACCGTCTGGATCATGCCGTCGATCGCGGCGTCCGCGCTGCCGCGGTGCTCGGCGAGGTCGTCCGCGTGCAGCGGCAGGCGGGGCGTCAGGTACTTGGAGAAGATGTCCTTGGCGGCCTCGGCGTCCGGACGCTCGATCTTGATCTTCACATCGAGGCGGCCGGGGCGCAGGATCGCCGGGTCGATCATGTCCTCGCGGTTCGAGGCGCCGATGACGATGACGTTCTCCAGGCCCTCGACACCGTCGATCTCCGACAGGAGCTGGGGAACGATGGTGTTCTCCACATCGGAGCTGACGCCGGAGCCGCGGGTGCGGAAGAGGGAGTCCATCTCGTCGAAGAACACGATGACGGGCGTGCCCTCGCCGGCCTTCTCCCTGGCCCGCTGGAAGACCAGGCGGATGTGCCGCTCGGTCTCGCCGACGTACTTGTTGAGCAGCTCGGGACCCTTGATGTTGAGGAAGAAGCTCTTGCCCGCTGGCTTGCCGGTGACCTCGGCGACCTTCTTGGCCAGCGAGTTGGCGACGGCCTTGGCGATGAGCGTCTTGCCGCAGCCGGGCGGGCCGTAGAGCAGGACGCCCTTGGGCGGGCGCAGCTCGTGCTCCCTGAAGAGGTCGGGGTGGAGGTAGGGCAGCTCCACCGCGTCCCGGATGAGCTCGATCTGGCCGCCGAGCCCGCCGATCTGCGTGTAGTCGATGTCGGGGACCTCTTCGAGGACCAGCTCCTCGACCTCGCTCTTCGGCACCACCTCGAAGACGTAGCCGGAGCGCGGTTCCAGGAGGAGGGCGTCGCCGGCGCGCAGGGTGGCGTCCAGCAGGGGCTGCGCGAGCCTGACGACACGTTCCTCGTCGGTGTGGCCGACCACGAGGGCGCGCTCGCCGTCCTCCAGGATCTCCTTGAGGGTGACGATCTCGCCGGCGCGCTCGTACTCCATGGCGGCCACCACGTTGAGCGCCTCGTTGAGCATGACCTCCTGGCCGCGCCGGAGGTCGTCGAGGTCGATGCCGGGGCTGACGTTCACCCGGAGCTTGCGGCCGCCGGTGAAGATGTCGGCGGTGCCGTCGTCGCCGGCGGACAGGAAGACGCCGAAGCCGGACGGCGGCTGGGCGAGCCGGTCGACCTCCTCCTTGAGCGCCACGATCTGGTCACGCGCCTCGCGGAGTGTGGACGCGAGCCGCTCGTTCTGTGCGGAGACACCCGCCAGATTCGTCTGCAGCTCGACGACCCGCTCCTCCAGGATGCGCGTGTGGCGCGGGGAGTCGGCCAGCTTTCGGCGCAGGACGGTGATCTCCTGCTCAAGATCGGCCACCTGCCGGGCCGGGTCGTCGGGACCCCTGCCGGGCCGGACGCCGCGGTTGCTGTCGTCGTTCTGGGATACCACGGTCCTCACCTCCTCCAGAGGGAGCTGGACGCTTCCAGACCCTACCTGGACCGGTGCAGTTCGAAACCCCTAGATCACAAAGACGGTCGGGGTGTGTCCGATCTTCACCCTTGCGCACTCCCTCTTGCCAGGGAATACCCACCCCACACCTGGGGAAAGCGGCCCGCTGTATCGTCGAAGAAGGTCAATCCCGGCGGGGATGGCTCCTTTTGATGCGGACCGATCAGGAACGGCAGGGCGTATGACCACGCGCGAGGGGACCGAAGAGCTCGAGGTCTGGATCGACCAGGACCTGTGCACCGGGGACGGCATCTGCGCGCAGTACGCCCCCGAGGTCTTCGAGCTGGACATCGACGGCCTCGCCTACGTGAAGCCGCCCGTGCCAACCGGTGAGGAGGCGGAGCTGCTCACCACCCCGGGCGCGGCCGCCCGGGTGCCGCTGCCGCTGCTGCGGGACGTGACGGAGTCCGTGAAGGACTGCCCGGGCCAGTGCATCCACGTCCGGCGGGTGGCCGACCGCACCGAGGTGTACGGGCCCGACGCCGACGCCTGACCGGGCCGGGCGTCAGACGCTGTTCGGCGCCGGGTCGGGGATCAGTTCGAGGCGGCCGTCGCGCCACAGCCACGTCACGTCGCGGACCAGGTCCGGGCAGCAGCGGGGGACGTCCCGCGTCGAGTAGCCGAGGAGGCGGGCCGAGACGCCCCCGTCCTCGGCTTCGAGGCGCTGGACGGTCATGCCCTCCGCCGGGTCGACCAGGGTCGCGACGTCGGCGGGGGCGCCGTCCGCCGCCGGCGCCGTCAGGAGGTACACGCCGTTCGGCGGGGTGCCGGACCCCGCGTCGCAGCGGACGACGGCGACCGTCTCGCCGACACCGTCCGCGTCGAGGTCGACGGCCGCCCGGTCCGTGACGACCACGGCCAGCGGCCCGCAGTCCAGCGGGTACGGGGCGCCGTCCGCCTCGGGGCCCGGGAGGGGATCGGCGGCCGGCCCGGCCGCGGGGCGCCCGGCGCCGTCCTCGCCGGTGCCCGGACGGGCGGTGGCGCCGGACGGTTCGATCAGGGCCGCGGCGCAGACCACGGCGGCCAGCGCGATGGCGGTGGTGACCCAGTGGAAGGGGCGGGTGCGGGGGGACGTCGGGTCGGCCGGGCTTGCCGGGAGCTGCACGCGGGGGACTCCTGGGACGCGGGATCGGATGACACCATGCCGGTCCTGCGCCGCGGCGGGTGGCCCGCGCAGGTGACCGGCATCGTGCCATATCTCACATCGCCGGGGAACGCCGGGTCCCCCGCCGGACGGTCCGTCAGGCCGACGCGGAGCCGGGGCCGGTGTAGTCCGACCCGTACGCGCCCGGCGCGGGACGGCGGCGCCGGCGGGGCGGCTCCACGCCGTCGGCGAGCCGGCGCGCGGTGACCAGGAAGCCGGTGTGGCCGATCATCCGGTGGTCCGGGCGGACGGCGAGCCCCTCGACGTGCCAGGTGCGGACCATCGTCTCCCAGGCGCTGGGCTCGTTGAACGTGCCGTGCTCCCGGATCGTCTCGACGGTGCGGGCGAGCTGCGTCGTGGTGGCGACGTAGGCGCACAGGATGCCGCCGGGCACCAGCGCCTTCGTGACGGCGTCGAGGCACTCCCAGGGGGCGAGCATGTCGAGGATGACGCGGTCGACGTCGGTGTCGGTCAGGTTGTCCTGGAGGTCGCCGACCGTGACCTGCCAGGCCGGGTGCGGTCCGCCGAAGTAGCGGGTGACGTTCTCCTGGGCGATGGCGGCGAAGTCGGCGCGCCGCTCGTAGGAGTGGAGCATGCCCTGGTCGCCGATGGCGCGGAGCAGGAAGGTGCTCAGCGAACCGGAGCCGACGCCGGCCTCCACGACGCGCGCGCCGGGGAAGATGTCGGCCATGGCCAGGATCTGCCCCGCGTCCTTGGGGTAGACGACGGCCGCGCCGCGCGGCATGGACAGGACGTAGTCGGGGAGCAGGGGGCGCAGGGCGAGGTACTCGACGTTCCCCGTGGTGCGGACGACCGTGCCCTCGGGCGCGCCGATCAGCTCGTCGTGGGGGAAGGCTCCCTTGTGGGTGTGGAAGCTCTTGCCCGCTTCGAGCGTGAACGTGTAGTGGCGGCCCTTGGGGTCGGTGAGCTGGACCTGGTCCCCGACCTGGAAGGGCCCGCGACGGCGGGCGGCACCGGTCGGTTCGGACATGCCGGTAAGCCTAGTCCACCCGGGTGGGGGCTCAGTCCGCGGCCGGGCGGCCCGCGGTGTGCCCGGGGCGCGCCATGGCGGTGATGAAGGCCCGCTCGACGTCGCCGGTGGACAGGACGCCGTAGATGGCGCCGCCGGGCTCCACCACGAGGTACTCGCTGGCCGGGGTGGCCCGCAGGTGTTCGAGGAGCCCCTCGCCGGTGAGGTCGGCGGGGACGCGCATGCCGTCGACGATGTCCTGCGCGAGGGTGCCGACGGGGACCCAGGGCCGGCGGTGCTCGGGGACGCCGGCGATCCCGGCCTCGCGGACGAGGGACAGGGGCGAGCCGTCCGGGTCCACGACGACGAGGGCGCGGGCGCCGGCGTCGTTCGCGCGGCGCAGGGCCTCGGAGAGGGAGGTCTCGGGGGCGACGGGGACGGCCCTGCGGGTGAGGGCGCGGGCGTTGAGGTCGGGGAGGTGCTCGCGGAGGCGGGCCATGCGCAGGCTGTTGCCGGCTCCGGTCCAGATGATGGCGGCGAGGATGGCGGCCAGCAGCGCGTCGGTGAGGGACTCGAGGCCGGTGAGCGAGGCGCCGTCGTCCGCGGTGCCGAGGTGGGTCGCCAGGGGGAAGCCGACGAGGACGGCGACGGCGAGGGCGCGGCCCGTCCAGGCGGCGGCGACGGTGCCGGTCATCGGGTTGCCGGACAGCTTCCACACGACGGCGCGCAGCATGCGCCCGCCGTCCAGGGGGAGTCCTGGCAGCAGGTTGAAGACGGCGACGATCAGATTGGAGATCATCAGGCCGGCGAGCAGGACGCCGGGGACCGTGCCGGCGTCGGTGACCAGCATGCCGGCCCAGAAGACGCCGGAGAGGACGAGGGACAGCAGGGGTCCGGCGCCCGCCAGCACGAACTCGCGGCCGGGCGTGGGCGACTCCTTCTCGATCTCCGAGACGCCGCCGAAGAACTGGAGCTGGATGCGGCGCACCGGCAGGCCGAAGCGGACGGCCGCGAGGGTGTGGGCCATCTCGTGGACCAGGACGGAGGCGTAGAAGGCCACGGCGAAGAAGAGGGAGACCAGGTACCTGCCGGAGCCGAGCTCCGGCAGGACGCGGTCGAGCTGGTTGCCGAAGAACCAGGTGATGAGCGCGGCGACCAGGAACCAGCTCGGCGCGACGTACACCGGGACGCCGAAGACGCGGCCCATGAGGATGCCGCCGGTCAGACCGGTGCGCCGGCGCTCCTCCGGGCGGGGGGCGCGCCCGTCGGCACCGCCGGGGCCGGGCGTCTCGGGCGCGCCGGCCGGGGGGCCGTCGGACGCCGGCCGCCGCGGGCCTTCGCCGTCGCCGGCGCCCGTGCTCGGGTCGCTCTCGGAGTCTGCCACCAGTTCCCCTCGTCGCCAGGGCCCCGCACGCGGCGGCGGCCGTGCTCCGCCGGCCGGTCGTGCGGTGCGGTCGTGCGGTGCCTGCGGGCTCGCAGTCGATGGTAAGCGGCGGAGTGTCAGTGGCGCGCCGTAGGGTTCGCACCATGACCGGTCCCATCGCCAGGCCACCGGACTCGCTCTCGCCGTCCCGTGCCGCCGATTTCATGCAGTGCCCCCTGCTGTACCGCTTCCGGGTGATCGACAAACTGCCCGAGGCGCCCAGCGAGGCGGCGACGCGCGGCACGGTCGTCCACGCCGTCCTCGAAAGGGTATTCGACGCGCCGGCGGGTGAGCGGGCCGCGCCGCGCGCGCGGTCCCTCGTCGTCCGGGAGTGGGAGCGGCTGCTCGTGAAGCGGCCGGAGCTGACTGCGCTGTTCGGGTCGGGCGAGGAACAGGACGCCGAGCGGCTCGCCGGCTGGCTCGCCGAGGCCGAGGCGCTGGTGGAGCGGTGGTTCACGCTGGAGGACCCGGCCCGTCTCGAACCGGCGGAGCGCGAGCTGTTCGTGGAGACGCGCCTCGACTCCGGGCTGCGGCTGCGCGGCGTCATCGACCGCGTGGACGTCGCGCCGACCGGCGAGGTCCGCATCGTGGATTACAAGACCGGCAAGGCCCCGGCCCCGCAGTACGCGGACGGGCCGCTGTTCCAGATGAAGTTCTACGCGCTCGTCCTGTGGCGGCTGCGCGGCGCCGTGCCCACGCGCCTGCAGCTCGTCTACCTGGGCAGCGGCGACGTGCTGACGTACGACCCGGACGAGTCCGACCTGCTGGCCGTCGAGCGCAAGCTGGTGGCGCTGTGGCAGGCCATCAGGCTCGCCACCGAGAGCGGCGACTGGCGTCCCAGGCGCACGAAGCTGTGCGGGTGGTGCGACCACCGCGAGCGGTGCCCGGAGTTCGGCGGCACTCCCCCGCCGTATCCGCTGAACGTCCAGCAGTCGCTGCCGGTCCTGCCGGCGCAGACGGACGGTGACACGGCGCCGGACGCGGCGGGCGCCGGGGCGTGAGCCAGAATGGTGACCGGCGCGCCGCGCCCGCCAGGTCCCCGGAACGAAGGCTCATGCCATGCCCATTCGCGTGCTGCTCGTGGACGACCAGCCGCTGCTGCGTACCGGCTTCCGGATGCTCCTGGAGGCGGAGCCCGATGTGACGGTGGTCGGCGAGGCCGGCGACGGGGCGCAGGCCGTCGAACAGGTCAGGGCGCTCCAGCCCGACGTCGTCCTGATGGACATCAGGATGCCCCGCATGGACGGTGTCGAGGCCACCCGGCGCATCACCGGCGCCGGGCAGGACGGGGCGGCCAAGGTGCTGGTGCTGACGACGTTCGACCTCGACGAGTACGTGGTGGAGGCGCTGCGGGCGGGGGCGAGCGGGTTCCTGCTGAAGGACGCGCCGGCCGCCGAGCTGGTGCAGGCCATCCGGGTGGTCGCGGCCGGCGAGGCGATGCTCGCGCCGAGCGTGACCCGGCGCCTGCTCGACATGTACGCGGAGAAGCTGCCGTCGGGCGAGGAGCCCCTCCCCGACGCGCTCGGCCGGCTGACCGAGCGCGAGGTCGAGGTGCTGCGGCTGGTGGCCCGCGGCCTGTCCAACGCGGAGATCGCCGCCGACCTGTTCGTCAGCGAGACGACGGTGAAGACGCATGTGGGCCATGTGCTGACCAAGCTGGAGCTGCGCGACCGGGTGCAGGCGGCCGTGTTCGCGTACGAGAGCGGTCTTGTGCGCCCCGGCGGCTGACGCGCGCCGGCCCCCGTCAGGGACCCGCGGGCGAGGCGGCGGGGCCGGTGACACCGTGCGGCCGGGGAGCCGCGTGGGTGACGGGCGCAGCGCCGCGGTCCGCGGCGACGGCCGGGGCGGGGGCTCCGGCGACGCTGCGGAGGAACGCCATGTCGATCTCCTCCAGTGAGGCGACGACGGTGCGCCCCGGCGCGGCGGCGATGGGCGCGACCGACGGCACGGCGATCACCCGGCAGCCGGCCGCCTCGGCGGAGGCGACACCGGTGGCGGTGTCCTCGACGGCGACGCAGCGCCCCGGATCGGCGCCGAGACCGGCCGCGGCGGTCAGGTACGGGTCGGGGTGCGGCTTGGTGCGGGCCAGTTCGTCCCCGGCGACGGTGAAGGCGAAGTGCGCCGCGCCCACCGACGCCAGCACACGGTCGATGACGGCGCGGTGGGACGCGGAGACGAGGGCGGCCGGGACGCGGTGGGCCGCCAGCTCGGCCAGGAGCCGGCGGGCACCCGGCATCAGCGGCACCCCGCGTTCCAGGCGGCGGAGGAACGCGGCGTTCAGCAGGTCGCGGGCCTCGTCCAGCGTGATGTCGGCGCCGGTGACCTCGATGAGGTAGCCGGCGCTGCGGGTCATCGGGCCGCCCACGACGATCTCGCGGTGCTCGTCGGCGAGGACGTGCCCGAGGCGGCCGAAGACCTCGACCTCGGCGTCCCACCAGAAGCCCTCGGTGTCGACCAGCGTGCCGTCCATGTCGAGCAGCACGGCCTGGGGACCGGCGCCGCGAGGGGACCGGGTGTCGACGGCGGGAGGGGAACTCGTCATCCGCGCACCTCCGTGATGGGGGCAGAAGGCCGGCCGCCCGGCGGGGGCGGCCGGCCTGAACCGGATCGGCCAGTCTACGTCTCCGTGGTCCGGACGTCGCGAGGACCGTCACCCGGTCGGACCAGCGGCGGCCGTCCCGGACCGGTCGGGGTCAGCGTGCGTTGAAGTAGCTGGCCTCGGGGTGGTGCAGCACGATCGCGTCGGTCGACTGCTCCGGGTGCAGCTGGAACTCCTCGGAGAGCGTCACGCCGATCCGCTCGGGCCGCAGGAGTTCCGCGATCTTCGCGCGGTCCTCCAGGTCCGGGCAGGCCGGGTAGCCGAGGGAGTAGCGGCAGCCGCGGTACTCGGTGCGGAACATCCCGGTCAGGGACCCCGGGTCGTCGCCGGCGATGCCGAGTTCGGCGCGCACGCGGGCGTGCCAGTACTCGGCGAGGGCCTCGGCGAGCTGGACGGACAGGCCGTGCAGCTCCAGGTAGTCGCGGTAGGCGTCGGCGGCGAACAGTTCGGCGGTGGCCTCGCTGACCCGGGGGCCGATGGTGACCGTCTGGAGCGCCACGACGTCCCGCTCGCCGCTCTCGGCGGGCCGGAAGAAGTCGGCGAGGCACAGGTGGCGGCCGCGCCGCTGGCGGGGGAATGTGAAGCGGGTGCGCTCCGTGCCGTCCTCGTGGAGGATCACGAGGTCGTCGCCCTCGGCGTGGCAGGGGAAGTAGCCGTAGACGACGGCCGCCTCCAGGAGGTTGCCGGTGTGCAGGCGGTCGAGGAGGCCCCGCAGGCGCGGGCGGCCCTCGGTCTCGACCAGTTCGGCGTAGTCGGGTCCCCCTTCGCCCCTGGCCGCCTTGAGCCCCCACTGGCCCTTGAAGAGGGCGTCCTCGTCCAGCCAGTCGGCGTACTCCTTGAGCGGGATGCCCTTGACGACGCGGGTGCCGAGGAACGGCGCGGCGGGGACCGGCACGTCCGTCGCCGTGGCGGAGCGGGCGGGCACCTCGCCGGGGGCCGGCTCCGGCAGGGCGGGCGCCGTGCGGGCGACGCGGCGGGCCTTCAGCTCGGGGAGGGTGGCGCCGGGGACGCCGCGCTTGACGGCGACCAGGGCGTCCATCAGGCGCAGGCCCTCGAAGGCGTCACGGGCGTAGCGGACCTCGCCGCTGTAGACCTCGTGGAGGTCCTGCTCGACGTAGGCGCGGGTGAGGGCGGCGCCGCCGAGGATGACGGGGTAGTCGGCCGCCATGCCGCGGCGGTTCAGCTCCTCCAGGTTCTCCTTCATGACGACGGTGGACTTCACGAGGAGGCCGGACATGCCGATCACGTCGGCGCGGTGCTCGCGCGCCGCGTCGAGGATGGCGCCCACGGGCTGCTTGATGCCGAGGTTGACGACCGTGTAGCCGTTGTTGGTGAGGATGATGTCGACGAGGTTCTTGCCGATGTCGTGGACGTCGCCGCGGACGGTGGCCAGGACGATGGTGCCCTTGCCCTCGTCGTCGCTCTTCTCCATGTGCGGTTCGAGGTGGGCGACGGCCGTCTTCATGACCTCGGCGGACTGGAGGACGAACGGCAGCTGCATCTGTCCGGAGCCGAACAGTTCGCCGACGACCTTCATGCCGGCGAGCAGGGTCTCGTTGACGATGTCGAGGGCGGGGCGCTCGGTGAGGGCCTCGTCCAGGTCGGCCTCCAGGCCGTTGCGCTCGCCGTCGATGATGCGGCGGCGGAGGCGCTCCTCCAGGGGCAGGGCCAGCAGCTCCTGCGTCTTGCCGGCCTTCATGGAGCGGGCGTCCACGCCCTCGAAGAGTTCGAGGAAGCGCTGGAGGGGGTCGTAGCCGGGGCGGCGGCGGTCGTGGATGAGGTCGAGGGCGACCTCGACGTGCTCCGGCTCGATGCGGGCGATCGGCAGGATCTTCGCGGCGTGCACGATGGCCGAGTCGAGGCCGGCTTCCACGCACTCGTGGAGGAAGACGGAGTTGAGGACGAGGCGGGCGGCCGGGTTCAGACCGAAGGAGATGTTGGACAGGCCGAGGGTGGTCTGCACGTCCGGGTGGCGGCGCTTCAGCTCGCGGATGGCCTCGATGGTGGCGGCGCCGTCCTTGCGGGACTCCTCCTGGCCGGTGCAGATGGTGAAGGTGAGGCAGTCGATGAGGATGCTGCTCTCGGCGATGCCCCAGTTGCCGGTGAGGTCGGCGATGAGGCGTTCGGCGACGGCGACCTTCTGCTCGGCGGTGCGGGCCTGCCCCTGCTCGTCGATGGTGAGCGCCATCAGCGCGGCGCCGTGTTCGACGGCGAGGCGGGCGATGCGGGCGAAGCGCGAGTCGGGGCCGTCGCCGTCCTCGTAGTTGACGGAGTTGATGACGGCCCGGCCGCCGAGCTGTTCGAGCCCGGCCTGCAGGACGGCCGGCTCGGTCGAGTCGAGCACGATGGGCAGGGTCGAGGAGGTGGCGAACCGGCCGGCCAGCTCCGTCATGTCGGCGACACCGTCGCGGCCGACGTAGTCCACGCACAGGTCGAGGAGGTGCGCGCCCTCGCGGATCTGCTCGCGCGCCAGCTCGACGCAGTCGTCCCAGCGGCCCTCCAGCATGGCCTCGCGGAACTTCTTCGAGCCGTTGGCGTTGGTGCGCTCGCCGATCGCCAGGTAGGCGGTGTCCTGTCGGAACGGCACGGTCTGGTAGAGCGAGGCCGCGCCCGGCTCGGGGCGCGGGTCCCGGGGCGCGGGCGTGAGGTCCCGGACGCGCTCCACGACTTGTCGCAGGTGCTCGGGCGTGGTACCGCAGCAGCCGCCGACCAGGGAGAGGCCGAACTCGCCGATGAACGACTCGTGGGCGTCGGCGAGTTCGGCGGCGGTCAGGGGGTAGTGGGCGCCGTCCTTGCCGAGGACCGGCAGGCCGGCGTTCGGCATGCAGGACAGGGGTACGCCGGCGTGGCGGGCGAGGTGGCGCAGGTGCTCGCTCATCTCGGCCGGCCCGGTGGCGCAGTTGAGGCCGATCATGTCGATGCCGAGGGGCTCCAGCGCGGTGAGGGCGGCGCCGATCTCGGAGCCGAGGAGCATCGTCCCCGTGGTCTCGACGGTGACCTGGACGAGCACGGGCAGGTCGGTGCCGGTGGCGGCCAGGGCGCGGCGCGCGCCGACGACGGCGGCCTTCGTCTGGAGGAGGTCCTGGCTGGTCTCGACGAGCAGCGCGTCGGCGCCGCCGGCGACGAGGCCCTCGGCGTTCTGCTGATAGGCGTCGCGCAGGTCGGCGTAGCGGGCGTGGCCGAGGGTGGGGAGCTTGGTGCCGGGGCCCATGGAGCCGAGGACCCAGCGGGGGCGGGCGTCGGCGGTGGTGAGGGCGTCGGCGGCCTCGCGGGCGATGCGGGCACCGGCCTCGGACAGCTCCTGCACCCGGTGGGCGATGTCGTACTCGCCGAGGGCGGCGAGGTTGGCGCCGAAGGTGTTGGTCTCGACGCAGTCGACGCCGGCGGCGAAGTAGGCGTCGTGGACGGAGCGGACGATGTCGGGGCGGGTGACGTTCAGGACCTCGTTGCACCCCTCGAGCTGCTGGAAGTCCTCCAGCGAGGGGTCCTGGGCCTGGAGCATCGTGCCCATGCCGCCGTCGGCGACGACGACGCGCGAGGCGAACGCCTCGCGGAGGGCGGCGGCCCGCTGGGCCTGGGGGGCGACGGAAGGGCTGGACGAGGCCATGGGGAAGCTCCCGGGAGTGCGACGGCTGTCGGCTATGCGTCCGTGGACACGGAACGCACCAGGTCAGCGTAACCGCATCCGCGGCGGGGGTGGGGGCGCGGTGCGACGGCCGGGCGCGGGGCGGCGCTGCCCGTAGACTCAATGGCTGCTTCTGGGGTATCGGCATACCCCCCTGGTGTTCGACAATGTCGAACGTCATACGACGCTCCGGTACGCGGACGGCGCATGGCGTACGGCACACGCAGACGACCGTGAACGACAGCACGTCGGAGGGACGGACGGCGAAGGAGGCGGCCTCCCATGGCGCGGACCATTCAGTCGCTCGAACGCGCGGCGGCGGTGCTCCGCCTGCTCGCGGGGGCGAGCGGCGGCTCGGCCTGTCCGACATCGCCTCGTCGATCGGGCTCGCCAAGGGGACCACGCACGGCCTCCTGCGGACGCTCCAGCAGGAGGGGTTCGTCGAGCAGGACCCGGTGACGGGCAAGTACCAGCTCGGCGCCGAGCTGCTGCGGCTCGGGAACAGCTACCTCGACGTGCACGAGCTGCGGGCGCGGGCGCTGGTGTGGACCGACGACCTGGCCCGCTCCAGCGGCGAGAGCGCGTACCTCGGCGTGCTGCACCAGACGGGGGTGCTGATCGTCCACCACGTCTTCCGGCCGGACGACAGCCGGCAGGTGCTCGAGGTCGGGGCGATGCACCCGCTGCACAGCACGGCGCTCGGCAAGGTGCTCGCCGCGTACGACCCGGTGGCGCACAACGTCGCCACGGAGACGGGGCTCGCCGGGATCACCGACGCGACGCTGACCGACCCGGGCGACTTCGAGCGGTGCCTCGACGCGGTCAGGTCACGCGGATGGGCGAGCGATGTGGGGGAAACCTGGGAGGGGGTCGCCTCGATCGCCGCGCCGATCCTGGACCGCCGCCGGATGCCGGTCGGCGCCGTGGGAATCACCGGGGCGGTGGAGCGGGTGCTGTCCGGCGACGAGCCCCGCTCGCGGCTCGTGGCGGCCGTGCGGGACTGCGCGCGGGCGGTGTCCCGCGACCTCGGCTCCGGGCGCTTCTAGGTCAAATCAGGAAAATAGGGACATCGGCGGTTCACCTGACGTCCGACTCTTGACGTCGGGTGTTCCGGGGAGAAAACTGCCGTTCAATGGTCGACATTGTCGAACGATGGACGGATGGCGACCAGGACCTCTCCTGGACGAAGGACAAAGGAGTCGCGGGTGTCCAGTCTCCATATCTTCTTCGGCGAGCTCGTCGGAACCGCCGTCCTGATCCTGCTCGGCACCGGCGTCGTCGCCGGGGTGATCCTCAAGAAGTCGAAGGCCTTCGACGCCGGCTGGCTGGCGATCACCTTCGGCTGGGGCATCGGTGTCCTCGCCGGCGCGTACGTCTCGACGCAGCTCTCCGGAGCCCACCTCAACCCGGCCGTCACCCTCGGTATCGCCATCGACAGCGGCGAGTGGAACGACGTGCCCACCTACATCGCCGGCCAGATGGCCGGCGCGATCATCGGCGCGACCCTCATGTGGCTCGCGTACTACGGCCACTTCCAGGAGCACCTGCGGAGCCTGGAGGTCGAGAGCGGATCGCGCACGCCGGGGCCGAAGGCGTTCGACGAGGTCACCGAGACCGACGAGCGCCGCCCCGCCGCCCGTGACGAGCCCGGTCCCGTCCTCGGGATCTTCTCCACCGCGCCGGAGATCCGCAACGCCGTGCAGAACCTCGTGACCGAGATCCTCGGTACGGCCGTCCTGCTCCTGCTCATCCTCAGCGTCGGGCTCAACGACGGCCTGACTCTCTCGGGCACCGGCAGCCTGATCGTCGCCCTCACCGTGGTCGGCATCGGCCTGTCCCTCGGCGGGCCGACCGGCTACGCCATCAACCCGGCCCGTGACCTCGGACCGCGCATCGTCCACCAGCTCCTCCCCCTGCCGAACAAGGGCAGCTCCGACTGGGGCTACGCGTGGATCCCCATCGTCGGCCCGCTCGCCGGAGCCGCGCTCGCCGCGGGCATCCACACCGCGCTGTTCTGATCCAAGGACCACTCCCCCGGCCCGCCCGAGACCGTCTTCCACAGGAGCCGCCGTATGTCGGACACACAGGACCCCGCCCTGACGAACGAGCAGCGCGAGTACATCGCCGCCATCGACCAGGGCACCACGTCGAGCCGCTGCATCGTCTTCGACCACGACGGGCGCATCGTGTCCGTCGACCAGAAGGAGCACGAGCAGATCTTCCCCAAGCCCGGCTGGGTCGAACACGACGCCGCCGAGATCTGGCGCAACGTCCAGGAGGTCGTCGCCGGCGCCCTGGCGAAGGCGAAGATCGGGAAGGAGCACGTCAAGGCGATCGGCATCACCAACCAGCGCGAGACGACGATGCTGTGGGACCGGACCACCGGTGAACCCGTCCACAACGCCATCGTCTGGCAGGACACCCGCACCGACGCCCTGTGCCGCGAACTCGGGCGCAACGTCGGCCAGGACCGGTTCCGCCGGCAGACGGGCCTTCCCCTGTCGTCCTACTTCGCCGGCCCCAAGATCCGCTGGCTGCTGGACAACGTGGACGGCCTGCAGGAGCGCGCCGAACGCGGCGAGCTGCTGTTCGGCACCATGGACTCCTGGGTCATCTGGAACCTCACCGGCGGCGTGAACGGCGGGGTCCACGTCACGGACGTCACGAACGCCTCCCGCACGCTCCTGATGAACCTGCGGACCCTCGAGTGGGACGAGAGCATCTGCGCCTCCATCGGGGTCCCGCTCTCCGTCCTGCCGGAGATCCGGTCCTCCGCCGAGGTGTACGGGACCGCGAAGGGCGGCGCCCTGGACGGTGTGCCGGTCGCCTCCGCGCTGGGCGACCAGCAGGCGGCGCTGTTCGGGCAGACGTGCTTCTCGGTCGGCGAGGGCAAGTCCACCTACGGCACCGGAACGTTCCTGCTGATGAACACCGGCACCGAGGTGATCAACTCCTACGCCGGCCTGGTCACCACCGTCGGCTACCGGATCGGCGACCAGCCGCCCGTCTTCGCGCTGGAGGGCTCGATCGCCATCACGGGCGCGCTCGTCCAGTGGATGCGCGACCAGATGGGCCTGATCAACAGCGCCGCGGAGATCGAGACGCTCGCGTCCTCCGTCGAGGACAACGGCGGTGCCTACTTCGTGCCCGCGTTCTCCGGCCTCTTCGCGCCGTACTGGCGGTCCGACGCGCGCGGTGTCATCGCCGGCCTGACCCGGTACGTCACCAAGGCGCACATCGCGCGCGCCGTCCTGGAGGCCACCGCCTGGCAGACGCGCGAGATCGTCGACGCGATGAAGAAGGACTCGGGCATGGAGCTGACCACCCTCAAGGTGGACGGCGGCATGACCTCCAACAACCTGCTGATGCAGAACATCTCCGACTTCCTCGACGTGCCCGTCGTCCGGCCCATGGTGTCCGAGACGACCTGCCTGGGTGCCGCCTACGCCGCCGGCCTCGCGGTCGGCTTCTGGGAGAACGTCGAGGACCTGCGGCACAACTGGCGGCGCGCCGCCGAGTGGACGCCGCAGATGGACGCCGGGAGGCGTGACCGCGAGTACGCGTACTGGCTGAAGGCCGTACAGCGCACGATGGGCTGGCTGGACGAGGAGAGCTGATCGAATGAACAACCCGCACCCGGCCGCCGGGCCGGCCACCGCGACCACCACCGCCACGACCACCGCCGGCGCGTCCGCCGCGCGGGAGCGCGCCGACCGGCGCGCGCACACCAGGGAGCGCCTGTCCTCGGGGACCTGGGACCTCCTCGTCGTGGGCGGCGGCATCCTCGGCACGTCGGTCGCCTGGCACGCCGCGCAGTCCGGGCTGCGGGTGGCGATGGTGGACGCCGGCGACTTCGCCGGCGCCACCTCGTCCGCCTCGTCCAAGCTCGTCCACGGCGGCCTGCGCTACCTCCAGACGGGCGCCGTGCGCCTGGTCGCCGAGAACCACCACGAGCGCCGCGTCCTCGCCCGCGACGTGGCGCCGCACCTCGTCAACCCGCTCACGTTCCACCTCCCCGTCTACCGGGGCGGCCCGCACGGCGCCGCCAAGCTCGGCGCCGGTGTCTTCGCGTACTCGGCCCTGTCCGCGTTCGGCGACGGCGTGGGCCGCGTCATCACGCCGCACGCCGCCGCGGCCGTCAACCCCGGACTGCGCACCGAGGGCCTGAAGGCCGTCGCGGTCTACGGCGACCACCAGATGAACGACTCCCGCGTCGCCGTGATGACGGTGCGCGCCGCCGTCGAGTCCGGTGCCGCGGTGCTGAACCACGCCGAGGTCACCGGGCTGCGCTTCACGCGGGGCCGCGTCACCGGTGCCGACGTGCGCGACCGCCTGGACGGCGCCGAGTTCGGGATCGACGCCCGCCTCGTGCTGAACGCCACCGGTCCCTGGGTCGACCACCTGCGCCGTCTCGAGGACCCGGGCGCCGGGCCGAGCGTCCGGCTGTCCAAGGGCGCCCACGTCGTCCTGCGCCGCACCGTGCCGTGGCGCGCCGCCCTCGCGACACCGGTCGACACCTACCGTGTGACGTTCGCGCTGCCCTGGGAGGACCAGCTCCTGCTGGGCACGACCGACGAGGCATACGAGGGCGACCCGGCGGACGTCCGCGCGACCGACGCCGACATCCGCCAGATCCTGGACGAGGCGTCCCTGTCGGTGCGCGACGAGCACCTGGACCGTTCGCTCATCACCTACGCGTACGCCGGGCTGCGCGTCCTGCCCGGCGGCCCGGGCGGCGTCGAGTCGGCGCGGCGCGAGACCGTCGTCACCGAGGGGAAGGGCGGCATGCTGTCGGTGGCCGGCGGCAAGTGGACGACGTACCGGCACATCGGCCGCACCGTCCTCGCGCAGCTCGCGCGGCGGCCCGGCAGCCCGGTCGCCGAGGAGATGGCGCCCGTCCGGGACCTCGTGCGGCACGTGCCGCTGCCGGGCGTCGCCAACCCGAACGCCGTCGCGCGCCGGCTGCTCGCCGACCGCCCCCCGGCCGGGATGGACGAGCACACGGCGCGTCACCTCGCCACCCACTACGGGTCGCTGGCCTTCGACGTCGCGCGGCTCGTGCACGAGGACCCGGCGCTCGGCGCGCGCGTGCACCCGGACGGTCCGGACATCCTCGCGCAGGTGGTGTACGCGCGGGACCGCGAGTGGGCGGAGACGGTCGACGACGTGCTGCGCCGCCGCCTGACCCTGACGGTGCGCGGCCTCGACACCGAGGAGGCGCGCTCGGCCGTGGCCGGGCTCCTCGGCGCCTGACCGGCGGTGCCGCGCCCCCCGTGCGTACCGTGCGGTCCGGAACCCCAGGCGTACGAGGACTGCGGACCGGGAACGGTCACGCCGTAGGCTGGGGCCGCACGAAGACATCGTCAGCCGGGGTCGGGCGCCTGTTCCCGTCCCGGCCGGGAGGAGGCGCTGGGTGATCGAGCTCGAAGGGGTTCCCGAGCTGGTTGACCCGGTCATGGTGGCCGCGTTCGAAGGCTGGAACGACGCGGGTGACGCCGCGTCGGCGGCCGTCGCCCACCTGGAGCGCGAGTGGAAGGGCGAGGTGTTCGCGGCGCTGGACGCGGAGGACTACTACGACTTCCAGGTCAACCGCCCGCACATCTGGCTGGACGGCGGCGTCCGGCGCATCACCTGGCCCACCACCCGCCTGTCCGTGGTGCGGATCGGCTCGGAGGACGGGCCGGTGAAGCGCCGCGACCTGGTACTGGTGCGCGGCATCGAGCCGAGCATGCGGTGGCGGTCGTTCTGCAACGAGATCCTCGGCTTCGCGCACGAGCTGGGCGTCGAGATGGTCGTCGTCCTCGGCGCGCTCCTCGGTGACACCCCGCACACACGTCCGGTTCCCGTCACCAGCGTCACGTCCGACGAGGACCTCGCCCGCACCCTGGACCTGGAGGAGTCGCGGTACGAGGGGCCGACCGGCATCGTCGGCATCCTCCAGGAGGCGTGCACGCACGCCGGCGTCCCCGCCGTGACGCTGTGGGCCGCCGTGCCGCACTACGTCGCCCAGCCGCCGAACCCGAAGGCGTCCCTCGCGCTGCTGCACTCCCTGGAGGACCTGCTCGGGCTCGGCATGCCGCTGGGCGACCTGCCGGAGGACGCCCGTGCCTGGCAGATCGGCGTCGACCAGCTCGCGGCCGAGGACAGCGAGGTCGCCGAGTACGTGAAGTCGCTGGAGGAGGCGCGGGACACCGCCGACCTCCCCGAGGCCAGCGGCGAGGCGATCGCGAAGGAGTTCGAGCGGTACCTGCGCCGGCGCGACGGGCAGCCGCCCGGCGGCGGCGACCAGGGGTCCTCCTACCTGCGCGACCCGGGCAGCAGCCGCCGCGGGCGGCCCGGGCGGCGCCCCGGGGAGGGCGGCGCCGACGACGGACGGCCCGAGCCCGGCGGCGACGCGGAGGACTGACCCCGCTCCCCTTCCGTACGCGGCCGGCGGCCCGTGCGCCCCTTCCGGATCGCTCCGGGGCGGGCGCGCGGGCCGCCGGCCGTGTGTGCCGGCCGTCCGTCAGACCGCGACACCGAGGAGCGCGTCCACGGCACGGCTGACGACGCCGGGCGCGCCCGTGTCGGTCCCGCCGCCCGCGTGCTGCCGCTCCGCCCACCGGTCCACCGCGGCCAGCGCCGCCGGGGCGCCCAGGTCGTCGGCGAGCGCGGCGCGGATCTCCGCCACCAGGTCGCCCGCGGGCGGGCCGTCCGGGCGGGAGACGGCGGCGCGCCAGCGGTCCAGGCGGGCGAGCGCGGCGTCGAGGACGGCGCCGGTCCACTCCCAGTCGGCGCGGTAGTGGTGTGCGAGCAGGGCGAGACGGATGGCCGCCGGGTCCGTGCCGGCCGCGCGGAGCCGCGAGACGAGCACGAGGTTGCCCTTCGACTTGGACATCTTCTCGCCCTCGTACCCCACCATCCCGGCGTGGACGTACGCCGCGGCGAACGGGTGCTCACCGGTGAGGACCTGCGCGTGCGACGCGCCCATCTCGTGGTGCGGGAACGCGAGGTCGGACCCGCCGCCCTGCACGTCGAAGCCCATGCCGAGGTGGTCGAGCGCGATGGCCACGCACTCGATGTGCCAGCCGGGGCGGCCCGGACCGAGGGGACCGCCGTCCCACGACGGCTCGCCGGGGCGCGCCGCGCGCCACAGCAGCGGGTCGAGGGCGTTCTTCTTGCCGGGCCGGTCCGGGTCGCCGCCGCGCTCGGCCGACAGGGCGCGCATGGTCGGGGCGTCGTACCGCGACACGGAGCCGAAGTGGCGGTCGGCGTCCACGGAGAAGTAGATGTCGCCGTCCACGTCGTACGCGGCGCCCCCGGAGCGGAGCCGTTCGATGAGGGGGACGATCCGCGGTATGGACTCGACGGCGCCGACGTAGGCGCGGGGCGGGAGGACGCGCAGGGCCGTCATGTCCTCGCGGAACAGGGCCGTTTCGCGCTCGGCCAGGGCCGTCCAGTCCTCGCCCGTGGCGGCGGCCCGCTCCAGCAGCGGGTCGTCGACGTCGGTGACGTTCTGCACGTAGTGGACCTCGCGGCCGGTGTCAAGCCACAGCCGCTGCACGAGGTCGAAGGCGGTGTAGGTGGCCGCGTGGCCCATGTGGGTGGCGTCGTACGGGGTGATCCCGCAGACGTAGATCCGGGCCACGGGGCCGGGGGCGAGGGTCACCCGGCCGCCGGTCGCGGTGTCGTGGATCGACAGTTCAGGGCTCTGACCGGGCAGAACGGGGACGGTGGAGGCAGGCCAGGCATACATGTGAACGAGCCTAACCGGCGCACCGTCCGGCGCACGAGCGGGCGTCGGGCCGTCCCCCGGGGGGCGGCCCTCACACGAGGGGCCAGGGGATCGCGGGCCACTCGCCGCCGGGCTCGGGGTGGCGGCCGTCCCGCAGGAGGCCGGCCGTACGGGCGCGGAGGGCGTCGAGCTCGGCGGGGGTGATCAGCCCGCCGAGGCGTGCGGCGAGGGGGCTTCCCTCGGCCAGCGCCGCGTCGAGGCCGCACAGGGCCTCGGTGACGGGCGCGGGCAGGGGCTCGCCTGCCCAGCCCCACAGCAGGGTGCGGAGCTTCTGATCGGTGTGGAACGTGACGCCGTGGTCGATGCCGTACAGGCGGCCGTCGGGCTGGGGCAGGAGGTGCCCGCCCTTGCGGTCGCCGTTGTTGATCACGGCGTCGAGGGCGGCGACGCGGCGCAGGCGGGGGTCGTCGGCGTGGACCAGGAGGGCGGTGCGCTCCGCGTCGATCTGCGCGTACCCGACGGCCTTCCAGCCGGGCGCCGGGGTGTCCCCCGCCACGAGGGCGAGCAGGTCGGTGAGGTCGGGCTCAGCCGGCTCCCGCTCCGGCGCACCGTCCCCGCCGTCCGCGTCCTCCCCGTCGTCCGCGTCGGGCACGGGACCGACCCAGCGCTGGCACATGCCGGGGCCGAACGGCCCGTCCCGCAGCACGGTGACCGGCACGATGTCCCAGCCGAGGGCGCGGCACACCTCGTAGGCGGCGACCTCGCGCTGGGCGAGCGTCCCGTCGGGGAAGTCCCACAGGGGGCGCTCGCCGCTGACGGGCTTGTACACGCAGGGGACACGGACGCCGTCCAGCTCGGCGACGGCGTACAGGACGGCGTTGGACGCGTCGGTGACACGCCCGACGACGGTCAGCGCGCCGTCGGCCAGCACGGCCGCCCCGGCGTCCACCGGACGGGAGGAAGCGGCGTTCACGCGCGGCTGCGGCGGTATCCGTTCTGGCGCGGACATACGTGTCCCTCCGGGTCGAGCGGCAGGCTGCACAGCGGGCACGGGGGCCGTCCCGCGTTCACGACCTCCAGGGCGCGCTTGGCGAACGCGCGGGCCATCGTGCCGCTGAGACGGACCCGCAGCATCGGCGGACCGTTCTCGTCGTCCCGCAGCAGCCGCTCCTCGGCCTCGGCGAACTCCTCCTCGGACTCCGCCTCCAGCTCGACCAGCGCCTGCGCCTCGACGATCATGCGCTCGCCGTCGCTGTCCCAGGCGAGGGCCATGGTGCCGACGCGGAACTCCTCCTCGACGGGCGTCTGCAGCGGGCCGGTGTCGGCCAGTTCGGCCGGGGCGACGGCGGGCACGGTGGTGTTGCCGCCGGAGCGGCGCACCACCTCGTCCAGCAGCTCGTCGATGCGTTCGGCGAGCGCCTCCACCTGTGCCTTCTCCAGGGCGACGCTGGTGGTGCGGCCGGCCGCCGTCGCCTGCAGGAAGAAGGTACGGCGGCCAGGCAGCCCGACCGTCCCGGCGACGAAGCGGTCGGGCGGGTCGTAGAGGAACACCTGACGGGACACGCACTGCTCCGGGAATCGAGGTCGGGGGAACACTGGCACCCTACTGCGCTTCGCGATCACCGTGGTCAGGCGCCGCCCCCGACCGGGGTCTCGGTCGCCTCGGCCGCGTCCCGCCGCGCGGCCTCCGTACGCGGCACGAACTCGGCGAGGTCGCCCGTGTCGCCGAAGCGCAGCAGCAGGGGCGGCGTGCCATAGCGGATGGCGGTGATGGACGCGGGGTGCGGGGCCAGGCGCTGGAACAGGTCGAGGGGCAGACCGAGGGCGTCGGCGGTGACCGCCTTGATGTTGTCGCCGTGGGTGCACATCAGCCAGACGGCGTCCGGGCCGTGCTCCGCGGCGACCCGGGCGTCCCAGTCGCGGGCGGCGTCGGCGACACGGGCCTGCATCGCGCGCATCGACTCGCCGCCGGGGAAGGTGACGGCGGACGGCTGGGTGCGGACGGTCGCCATCAGCGGCTCGTCGGCGAGGTCGGCCAGACTGCGGTTCGTCCACGCGCCGTAGTCGCACTCGGTGACGCGCTCGTCCGCGTGGACCGGCAGGCCGGGGCGCCGCTCGCGCAGCGGCGCGAGGGTCTCGGCGCAGCGCTGGAGCGGACTGTGCACGGCGAGGGCGAGCGGGATGCCGGCCAGCCGGTCCGGCAGCGCGGCGGCCTGGCTGCTGCCGTACGCGTCCAGGGCGACGCCCGGCGCGCGGCCGGCGAGGAGGCCGGCGGAGTTGGCGGTGGTACGGCCGTGGCGCAGGAGCAGCAGGGTGGGCATGGCGTTCAGCGTAGGCGGTCGGCCGCCCGTTCAGGCCAGTCCCGCGCGTTCGACGGCGTCGACGGCGGTGCGCAGCCCGGCGACGCGCTCGTCGAGGGTGAGTCCGGCGGGGGCGATGGACAGGGTGGTGACGCCCGCGTCGGCGTAGGCGCGCATGCGGTCGGCGATGCGGGCGGGCGTACCGATGAGGGTGGTGGCGTCGATGAGGTCGTGGGGGACGGCGGCTGCCGCGCCATGCTTGTCGCCGGCGAGGTAGCGGTCCTGGATCTCGGTGGCGGCCCCGCCGTAGCCCATGCGGTGGGCGAGGCGGTTGTAGAAGTTCTGCTCGCGGCTGCCCATGCCGCCGACGTAGAGGGCCGTGTACGGGCGGAAGTGGTCGGCCAGGGCCGCCGGGTCGTCGCCGACGGCGAGCGGGACGGTGGGGACGACGTCGAACCCGTCGAGGGACTTCCCCGCCGCGGCACGGCCGGCGCGCAGGTGCCGCAGCGTCGTCTCCTCGGCGTGCTCGGGCGAGAAGAAGATCAGCAGCGCGCCGTCGGCGATCTCACCGGTCTGGGTGAGATTGCGCGGCCCGATGGCGGCGATGTAGACGGGAATGTGCTCACGGACGGGGTGCACGGTGAGGCGCAGCGGCTTGCCCGGACCGTCCGGCAGGGGCAGCGTCCAGTGGTCCCCGTCGTGGGTGAGGCGGTCGCGGGACAGGGCGGCGCGCACGACGGCGACGTACTCGCGTGTGCGGGCGAGCGGGCGGTCGAAGCGGACGCCGTACCAGCCCTCCGACACCTGCGGCCCGGACACCCCGAGCCCGAGGCGGAACCGCCCGCCGGACAGGGCGTCGAGCGTCGCAGCGGTCATCGCCGTCATGGCGGGCGCGCGGGCGGGGATCTGCAGGATGCCGGCGCCGACGTCGATGCGTTCGGTGTGGGCGGCGACCCAGGACAGCACGGTGGGGGCGTCGGAGCCGTACGCCTCGGCGGCCCAGCACACGGCGTACCCGAGACGGTCGGCCTCGCGGGCGACGGCGAGGTTGTCGGCGTCGAGGCCCGCGCCCCAGTAGCCGAGGTTGATGCCGAGACGCATGCCCATCCGCGGGTCCTCCCGTCGTCGCACCCACCGCCTACCGGCGGGTAACCATCCGTCCCCGGGGACTGTAGCGCGTCACCGCCGATACCCTCAACGGCCATGGAACTGAGGCACCTGGGACGTACGGGCCTGCGCGTCTCCCGGCTCGGGCTCGGCACGCTCACCTGGGGCAGGGACATCGGGGAGACGGACGCGGCGGAACTGCTGAAGGCGTTCTGGGAGGCGGGCGGCACGCTCGTGGACACCGCCGACGTGTACGGCGACGGCGGCGCCGAGGCCCTGCTGGGGAGGCTCCTCGGCACGCTCGTCGCACGCCGAGACATCGTCCTCGCGACCAAGGCGGGCAGCGTGCCGGACCCGTACCGGCGGTTCGACGGCTCGCGCGGACACCTGCTCGCGGCGCTCGACGCGTCCCTGGAACGGCTCGGGACCGACCACGTCGACCTGTGGCAGATCCACGCCTTCGACCCGACGACACCGCTGGAGGAGACCCTGCAGGCCGCGGACATCGCGGTGAGCAGCGGACGCGCCAGGTACGCCGGGGTGGCCGACTTCAGCGGCTGGCAGCTCGCCAAGGCCGCCACCTGGCAGCTCGCGGCACCCGGCACGCGGACCCGGCTGGCCAGCACGCAGATGGAGTACTCGCTGGTGCAGCGCGGCGTCGAGCGCGAGGTGCTGCCCGCGGCGCTCGACCTCGGCGTCGGGCTGCTGCCGTCGTCGCCGCTCGGCCGCGGGGTGCTGACCGGCAAGTACCGCAACGGGGCGCTGCCGGCCGGCTCCCGGGGGGCGTCCGAGCGGCTGTCGGGCTTCGTCGCGCCCTACCTGGACGAGGCGGCGGCCAGGATCGTGGACGCGGTGACGACGGCGGCGGACGGGCTCGCCGTGACGCCTGCGCAGGTGGCCCTCGTGTGGGTGCGGGACCGGCCCGGGGTGGCCGCCCCGCTGCTCGGGGCGCGGACGGCGCGGCAGCTCGGGGAGGCGTTGTCAGTGGAGGACCTTACGCTTCCGGAAGAGATCAGCCGGGCGCTGGACGACGTGTCGGCCCCGGTGCACCACTACCCCGACCAGGACTGGAGCACGTTGTGACCGCCGAGCACGACACGCCGCCCGCCCCGGCCGCCGACGCGTCCCCCACCGCCGTCCCCGACGCCCCGGCCCCGGCCGGGGACGACGCGGCGGCCCTGCTGCGGGCGGCCGTGAAGGCGGTGGAGAGCGGCGAGCGGTCCGCCGCCTCGTTCTTCACCGCTCCGCCGGCGCCCCGGCCCCCCGCCGCGCCCGCGGCGGAGCGGGGCGGGGCCGCGCGGCGTCCGGCCCCAGAGGGGGAACGGGCGGCCGCCCCCGTGCCCGTGCCGGAGGGCCTGCCGGCGCTGCTCACGGCCGGCGGCGCCCCCGCGGCACTGGCCGGCCCGCTGGCCGCCGCGCTCGGCGAGGGCGCGGACGAGGCGCTGCGCGCCGACCCGTGGCAGTTGCTCGCCGTCCCCGGCGTGCGCCCCGAGCAGGCCGACGGCTTCGCGCGCGCCGTACTCGGCGAGGCCGCCGGTCCCGGCGACGAGCGGCGCACCAGGGCGCTGGCCGTCCGGCTGCTGGAGCGCGCCGCGCGCTCGGGCCACACGGCCGTCGCCGCCGACACGGTGGCGCGGGACCTGGCCGGGCACGGGGTGCCCGATCCGGAGGAGGCCGTGCGCGACGCGGTCGAGTCCGGCGCGGTGCTCGTCTTCCGGGACACCGAGCGCGATGCGGCGGCCGGCGGGGACGGGGGTGAGGGCGATGAGGCGCCGGTGCGGCTGCTCCTCGGTCTCGACCGGTACGCCCTGGCCGAGGAGAGCCTCGCGGACGGCCTGGCCCGGCTCCGCGGCACGTTCGCCGCGCCCGCCGGCGAGGCGGCGGCCGCCTGGGAGTCGGCCGCGGCGGAGGCGCCGTCCCCCTCGGCCCGTGAGCTGCTCGGCGCCGTCGCCGCCCACGCCCTCGTGGCGCACACCGGCGGCGACGCCGCCCGCGCCGAACCGGCCGCGCTCGTCGCGGCGGCGCGCGCGCAGGGCCTCCGGGCCTGCGCGGCGGCGCACTGCGCGGACGGCCGCCGCCGTTTCGCGGCCCTCCTGCCGGACGGCGCGGCGGAGGCCGCCGTGACGGTGGCGGGGCTGCTGGCCGGCGAGGAGGGGCCCGAGCGGGACGCGGAGGGCCTCCTGCCCCTCGACGTACTCGTGGTGCTCGACGCCGTGGCCCTGTCGGCCGAGGCGGCGGCGTCACTGGTCGAGGCGCTGCCGGACGGCGCGCGGCTCGTCCTCAGCGGGGACCCGGCGCTGCTCGGGTCGGCGGGGCCGGGGCAGGTGCTGGCCGATGTGCTGGCCGCCGGCGCCGCGCCGCACGTGGCGTCCCGCACCCCCGACCCGGGGCCCGTGGGCGAGCTGGTGTCGGGCGTCGGCGTCGGTGAGCTGGCGAAGCCCGACGCCCCGGGGAACGAGGTCGTCATCGTCCCGGTGCGCGACCCGGGGGAGGCGGTGCACCGGACCGTCCAGCTCGTGACCGACTCGATCCCCCGGGCGTTCGGAGTGACCGCCGGGGACGTCCGGGTCATCACCCCGGGACACGGCGGCCCGGTCGGCACCCGCGTGCTGAACGCCGCCCTCAAGGAACGCCTGAACCCCGGCCCCGGCCGGTTCGCCGGCTTCGACCCCGGCGACCGCGTGGCCCACTCCCCCGCCCCCGGGCGCACGCGGACCGCGACCGTGGCGGACGCCGACGCGGACGGGCTGTGGCTGGAGGACGAGGAGGGCAGGTTCCCGGTGGCGCGGGACCGCGTGGGCGAGACCGTCCGGCACGGCTGGGCGCTCACCGCGCACCAGGCCGCGGGCAGCCGCTGGCCGGCGGCCGTGGTCGTCCTGCCCGGGGACGCGGACGGGCTCGTCGACCGGTCCTGGGTCTACACCGCGTTCGGCCGGGGCGAGCGCCACCTGTCGATCGTGCAGGGGAGCGGTCCGGGGCTCGCCGCCGCCGTCGCCGGGCCGCCCGCCGCGCCCCGGACGACGCGGCTGCGCGCCCTGCTCCGCGAGCAGGCGGCGGCCTCCTGACCCGGCGTCCGTCCGGCGGCTCGTCGCGCTGCCGCGCCACACGCCTACGGCCGGGTGGGAGCCGCGGTCCGACGCCGCGAGCCCGACCCGACCCGCCGGACCGCCCCGCGCGGCACCGGTGACGGCGCAGGCCCCCGCCCGGTGGGGCGGGGGCCTGCGGGATCAGTCGCGGTCGTCCGGGTCGTCGACGTCGTCGTCCGGCCCGTGTCCCGGTCCTTCGGGATCGATGTCGTCGCCGGCGCCGTCCCCGTCGTCCTCCAGGTCGTCGCCCTCGTCCTCGAACGCCTCGCTGATGTCGAAGCGGCAGATGACGCGTTCGGGGTCGACGGCGTCGAACGGCGCGGCCAGCCACTCCCCCGGTTCGGACGGCTCGTCACCGGCCGTCACCCAGAGCGTCGCGTCGCCCTCCTCCAGGCCGAACTCCTGGTGCCGGCCCGCGATCTCGTCCGGGTCGTACTCGCCGAACAGGACACCGAGCGCCGCCTGGACGCCCCGGCCGCCGGGCTCGTCCGGGTCGGGCGCGGCCACCAGGCTGCTGTCCGGGTCGAGGTCGGCGACGCGCTGTGCCTGCGCGAGGAGCCGCCGCGGCTCGACGAGGGTGTAGTCGCGCCGGATGAACACGCTGAGCGTCTCCGGCTCGTCCGGGCCGTCGTAGGGCGCGGACCCATCGGTGTCGGGGACCTCGAAGGGGGTCACCTCGTCGTAGACGTCGTACAGCAGCTCGTCGTACGCCTCGCCCGCGGCGGCCATCTCGTTGAACGCGGCGAACACGGCGGCGGCCTCCGCGTCGGTGCCGCCACCGGGGGCGGCGGCCCGGCGTTCCACGGCGGCGAGGTGCCGGTCGATCGCCGCCTTCAGGGCGTCGGCGGCGGCACGGACTTCGGCAGCGGTCGGCTGCACAGCATCAGACATGGTGCAGACGGTATCCGCATCCCGGCCATGAGCGCACAATGGATTCGATGCCGGAATACGAGTTTCGCGATGTGTATGTACCACGGGGTGTCTCCCGTGCCGCCGCCACCCGCCTGCTGACCGACCACGCCGAGTACGGTCACTGGGAGCTGGCCCGACTCCGCCTGTACCCGGACGGGAGCCGCCGCGTGCGGCTGCGCCGCAGAATCATCCGCCAGCTCCGGGCCACCTGGTGACACACCGGTGACCGTGGGACGCCGCACGGCCGCCACGGCCCGCGTCCTCGCACAGCACAGCGGCGAGTGCCCCCGTATGTGACGGAGGGCACTCGCCGCGGGCGTGGCCGGCGCGGGCCGTACCGCTGGGTCAGCCGCGGCTCGCGACGCGGGAGCGCCGGTAGAGCAGCGCGCCACCGAGCACCAGGCCGGCCCCCATCGACACCGCCGCGGTCATGGGAACGCCGCTGCCGGTCTCGGCCAGCTCGCCCTCGGGCGTGCTGGCGACCGGCTCGGCCTCCGGGCCGCTGTCACCGGCCGGCGCGGGACCCTCGGGCTCCACCGGGCCGTTGGGCTTCTCCGGGCTGTTCGGCTCCTCCGGGCTCTCCGGCTCCTCGGGGCTGTTCGGCTCCTCCGGGCTCTCGGGCTCCTCCGGGTTGCCGGGCTCCTCGGGGCTCTCGGGCTCCTCCGGGTTGCCGGGCTCCTCCGGGCGGTGCTCGCCGCCGCTCCCGCAGTCGTTGCCGAAGGCCGGGTTCAGGACGCCGACGACATCGATGGTGTTGCCGCAGGCGTTGACCGGGACGTCGACCGGGACCTGCACGTTGTTGCCGGACGCGACGCCGGGCGAGTCGGCCGCGACGCCGTCCGCGTCGGCGCCACCATCGCCGTGGTCACCGCCGTGGCCGTGGTCGCCGCCACCGCTCGTGCAGTTGTTGCCGAACGCCGGGTTCAGGACGCCGACGACGTTGACCGTGTTGCCGCAGATGTTGACCGGGACGTCGACCGGGACCTGCACGTTGTTGCCGGACGCGACGCCGGGCGAGTTGGCCGCGACGCCGTCGGCGTCGGAGTCCGCGAACGCCGCGCCGCCGGAGAGCGCGAAGGCGCCGCCGAAGGCGGCGACGGTGAGCAGGCCCTTCTTCGTGACCTGTCGCATGGTGGTGTTCCCCTGCCTTGTGCTGGTGGGTCGCGGGGTGGGGGCGAGGGCGGCCCGCGACCGCCGACAAGCGGGCGGCCCCGGACACACGCAGCGCGTTCCGGGGCCGCCGGCTCAAGCCCTCATGAAGTGGGGGTGTGCCGTCACTTGGCGACGCAGGTGTTGCCGAACGCCGGGTTCAGCAGACCGATGATGTCGATCGTGTTGCCGCAGACGTTGATCGGCACGTGGACCGGCACCTGGATGTTGTTGCCGGAAACGACGCCGGGGGAGTTCACAGCCGCACCCGCGGCGGTGGACTCGGCGGCGGCGATGCCGGCGCCCGCCATCATCAGGCCACCCGCGGCAGCCGCGACGGCGACGACCTTCTTGATCATTGTTCCTCCTAGTGACAAGTGCGGCCCCAGCCGGGGACTGCACTGGTCGTAACGAGGAGGCGCGATCATGGGCACGAAGGGCAGGGGACTTTCACCCGACCGGGTGGGCATTGAACACGCGCACGACCGCCCGGCCGGTAGACGTCAACACTGGTCGATGAAACGGTCCAGCACCCGGGCGCCGAACTTCAGTCCGTCAACGGGCACCCGCTCGTCCACGCCGTGGAACATTCCCGCGAAGTCCAGGTCCGGGGGGAGCTGGAGCGGCGCGAAGCCGAAGTTCCTGATGCCGAGCCGCGAGAACGACTTGGCGTCCGTGCCGCCGGACAGCATGTAGGGGACGGCGTGCGCGATGGGGTCCTCCGCGCGCAGCGCCGACTGCATCGCCGCCACGAGCGGTCCGTCGAACGACGTCTCCACCGCGCGGTCGTGGTGCACGTCCTCGCGCCGCACGCGCGGGCCGAGGATCCGGTCGAGGTCGGCGAGGAACTCCTCCTCGAAACCCGGCAGGTAGCGCCCGTCCACGTGCGCCGTGGCCTGGCCGGGGATGACGTTCACCTTGTAGCCGGCGCCGAGCTGCGTGGGGGCCGCCGTGTTGCTCAGGGTCGCACCGATGAGCTTGGCGATGCCGCCGAGCCGCGCGAGGGTCTCGTCCATGTTCTCGGGGTCAAGCTCGACGCCGAGGGCGTCGGACAGCTCGTCGAGGAACGAGCGCACGGTCTTCGTGACGCGCACCGGGAAGCGGTGCCGGCCGAGGCGGGCGACGGCCTCGCACAGCTCGGTGATGGCGTTGTCGCTGTTGGTCATCGAGCCGTGCCCGGCCGTCCCATCGACGGTCAGGCGCATCCAGTGGATGCCCTTCTCGGCGGTCTCGATCAGGTAGAGGCGCAGGTTCTCGTTGACGGTGAAGGAGAAGCCGCCGACCTCGCTGATGGCCTCGCTGACGCCCTCGAACAGCTCCGGGTGGTGGTCCACCAGGTAGCGGGCGCCGTGCACGCCGCCCGCCTCCTCGTCGGCGAGGAACGCGACGACGATGTCGCGCGGCGGCTTGCGCCCGCTGCGCATGCGGTCGCGGACGACCGCGAGGGTCATCGCGTCCATGTCCTTCATGTCGACGGCGCCGCGCCCCCAGACGCAGCCGTCGGCGATCTCGCCGGAGAACGGGTGGTGGGTCCAGTCGTCGGCGTTGGCCGGGACGACATCGGTGTGCCCGTGGATGAGCAGCGCGGGCCGGGAGGGGTCCTCGCCCTCGATCCGCGCGACGGTGGAGGCGCGGCCGGGGTGCGACTCGAAGATCCTCGGTTCGAGGCCGACCTCGGCGAGCTGCTCGGCGACGAACTCGGCGGCGGCGCGTTCACCGGGTCCCGAGTGGTCGCCGAAGTTGCTGGTGTCGATGCGGATGAGGTCGCGGCACAGGTCGACGACCTCGGCCTCCCCGCGTTCGCTGATCCGGGAGTCGTCCGGTGCCGGGGGTGTGGGGCTTGACGGGCTCACGTTGGCCTCCTGGTGCGCTGGTTCCCACCCATCCTAGGAGCGCCCCCGAGCCCCCGGAACGCCTGTTCGGCCCCGGAAACCACAGCTCAGCGGCGCCCGGCCACGGCTCCCGCCCCGCGGCGTGGGACGGCTCACGACCGTCCGCGGTGAAAGGCACCCCAGGATCTTGGTAGGGTGTGTCATACCGCCGGGCAGCCGGTGGACCACTCGTCCGGGTGGCGGAATGGCAGACGCGCTAGCTTGAGGTGCTAGTGCCCGTTTAAGGGCGTGGGGGTTCAAGTCCCCCCTCGGACACACAGAGCAGTCGATGTCGTTGAAGCCCCTGTTCCGGGGAGATCCGGAGCAGGGGCTCAGTGCTGTTCGGTGGGGGCGCACTGTGCCGGGGGCAGTGAGGTGTCGCTGCCGGTGAGGGTCACGTGCGTGCGGGCGTCGCCGGTGGCGTACGCGGCTGTGCACACGATCTGCTGCACTGCCGTCTCCCCCAGGCCCTCCATCGGGAGCGTCACCCGGATCTCCAGTGTCTCCCCGGCCGACGACGCCGAGAACCGCAGCCCGACGCCGGGTGGCAGGTCGGTGGCGAGGCCGGCCGCGCGATCGTCCTCCCCGGGTCCCGAGAAGAGCGCGGCGACGGCCTTCTCCGGTGCGGACGGCGTGCCCGCCGGCCTCGGTACGGGTGTCAGGCGGCCGTCCGGTGCGACGAAGAACAGCAGCCACTGTCCGGCGGCGGGGCGCGGGGTGCCGGGGCCGCCCGCGTCGACGGTGCCGGTCTGCCGTATCCCGCAGCCGGTGAGCAGGAGGGCGGCGGCGGCCGTGGCGAGCGCGGCGCGCGGCAGTGGGCGTCTCACCGGGGTGTCTCCGTCTCCTCGCCCGTGGCCGGGCCGGGTGGTGCGAGCGGCAGCTCCAGTGTCAGGACGGCCCCGGACCCTGGCCTGTTCCCGGCCTTGATGGTGCCGCCGTGCAGCCGGGCGTTCTCCAGGGCGATGGCGAGGCCGAGGCCGCCGCCCGCCGGGCGGGTTCGGGCCGAGGAGCCTTTGAAGAAGCGGTCGAAGATGTGCGGCAGCACGTCCGGGGGGATGCCGGGGCCGCTGTCGGCGACCTCGATGGCGAGGCAGGGCACCCCGTCGTCGCGGGTGAGGGGGCGCAGCCGCACGGTGACCGGTGGGCTGCCGTGCCGGAGGGCGTTCCCGATCAGGTTGGCGAGCATGATGTCGAGGCGCCGGGGGTCGAGCCGCGCCCGGACGCCGGCGGGGAGATCGGTCACGATCAGCGCCGGGTCGGTCCAGTGGCGGCCGGTGAGGGTACGGCGGACGGTCCGCGCGACGTCGACCTCGTCGGTGATCAGCTCGGCGGCGCGGGCGTCGAACCGGGAGATCTCCATCAGGTCCTCGACGAGGACGGCCAGCCTGCCGGTCTCCACGCTGATCAGCCGCAGCGCGGCGGCACTGTCGGGGGTGAGGTGCGCCGCGTCCTCGTCGAGGACCTCGGTGACCGCGAGCATCCCGGCGAGCGGGGTGCGCAGCTCGTGCGAGACGTCGGAGGCGAAGCGGCGCGCGCGTTCCTCGGCCCGCCGCAGGTCGTCGACGGACCGCTTCAAGGCGGCGGCCGACTCGTTGAAGGCGTGGGTGAGGTCGGCGAGTTCGTCGTTGCCCTTGACGCGGACGCGGGTGTCGAGGCGGCCCCCGGCCATGCGGCGCGCGGCCCGGCGCAGTTCCCCGACGGGCCGCAGCACGCTGCGTGCGGCGAACAGCGCGGGCACCAGTGCGACGGCGAGTCCGGGGATCGCGCCGTCGCGCGCGGCGGTGACCATGGCGCGGACCGTCGTCTCCTCGTCGGTCAGCGGCATCACGGCGTACAGCACGAGACCGGTGGGCAGGGGGTCGCCGGCCGCGTCCCGGGCTTCGAAGGCGATGGGCATGGCCATGACCAGCCAGGGGGCGCCGGCCGTGGCCACGCGCCGGTAGGTGGTGCGGGTGGCGGCAAAGGCCGTGCGGCGCAGTTCCGCGTCGATCAGGCCGGGCGCCGGGTCGGGGCCGGAGGCGAGCCACAGCGACCCGTAGCCGGCGTACGTCGTCCAGGGGTGCGGCCTGCCCTGGCGTGCGAGTCGACGCAGCGCGTCCTCCAGCGAAACGCGGTCGACGGGCAGCAGCGTGCCGATGCCGGCGACCCGTTCGCGGAAGGTCGAGACGGCGGTGTCCTGGGCCTGGTCGAGGATGGCGTCGCGGGCCTCCCGGTAGACGAGGCTCGCGGTGCTGCCCGCGCTGATCGCCGCGACGACCAGGAAGGCGAGGACCAGGCGGGTACGCAGGCCGATCCGGGTTCTGAAGCGGGTCACAGCGGCCCGAAGCGGTAGCCGAAGCCGCGCACGGTCTGTATGTAGCGCGGGCCGGCCGGCGGGTCCTCCAGCCTGCCGCGCAGCCTGCGCACGCACGCGTCCACCAGCCGGGTGTCGCCGTGATGGCTGTACTCCCAGACGTCTTCGAGGAGTTGCTCGCGGCTGAAGACCTGCTCGGGGGCCGCCGACAGGTGCAGGAGGAGTCTGAGTTCGGAGGGGGCGAGTGCCAGGCGCGTCCCGTGCCTGCTGACGGTCAGCGCGGTGCGGTCGATGGCGAGACCGCCGTGGATCTCGACGGGGGATGGCGCCGCCGCCGGCTGCTCGACACGGCGCAGCACGGCGCGGATGCGGGCGTCGATCACCTCGGCGCGGGCGGGTTTGACGATGTAGTCGTCGGCTCCCGTCTCCAGGCCGACGACGATGTCGAAGTCGTCCCCGCGGGCGGTGAGCATGATGATCGGGAGCCGGCTGCTCCCGCGCACCTGCCGGCACACCCGCACGCCGTTCGTGTCCGGGAGCATCAGGTCGAGCAGCAGCAGGTCGGGCCGGAACTCGTCCAGGGCGGTGAGGCCCGCTTCCCCGGTGGCGGCGGTGCGCATCTCGTGACCGCGCCGGCGCAGGCCGATCGCGATGCCCTCGCGCGCGGAGGGGTCGTCTTCGATGAGGAGGACGCGTGGCATGCGGGGAGTCTCGCATCCGCCCGGGTGGGCGCGGCGCGGGAGGCCGACGGCGGCGCCGGTGAGCGGCCTTCATGACCGTGCCGGGCGGGGTGTGTGACGGGACGACGACCGTTCCTGTGCAACGTCCGTCACATGGCCGCGGGACGGTTTTCCGATGCGGGAAGCGGCCTAGAGTCCTGGCCGTGCCCGGGTGCGGCGCGCGGTCCGCGCCTCCCGTGCACGTCCCATGCGCACCGATGGAAGGACTCCCCCATGCCTGGAACAACAGCCCGCCGCGGTCGCCTCGGCAGACGGACCGTCACCGTGGGGCTGGTGGCCGGCGCGTTCGCGCTCGGCGTCGTCTCCTCCCCCGCGTCCGCCGCCCCCCGGTGGCAGGAGGTGACCCCCGACCTGGCGGACACCCTCCTGTACGAGGTCGAGAGCGGCCGGGGAGCCACCTGGGCGGTCGGGATCGAGGCGTCGGACTGGACGCCCGTCGCCCTGCGGTGGACCGGGCGGGGCTGGGCCGACACGTCACCGCTCGGGTCCGGCAGCCTGAGCGGCATCGCGCCGGGTCCGGGCGGCGAGGCGTGGGCCGTGGGGACGTCCGGCGCCGACGAGCCGGTCGCCCAGCACTGGGACGGCACGGCGTGGCAGTCGGTCGGCCTGCCGCTGCCGGACGGGATGCGCGGTGGCCTGTACTCGGTCGCCGTCTCCCCCGAGGGCACCGTGTGGGTGGGCGGCGGTGCCTTCCCCGCTCCGGACGATCCGAGCGGCGTGCGGGAGCAACTGCTGCTGAGCAGGGGCACGGACGGGACCTGGACCCGGGTGGCCGTCCCGGCCGACGGGTCGGTCGGCTCCACGATCAGTATCCTCGCTGTGGCGGACGACGACGTGTACGTGCTCGGCTCCGAGGGCTTCGCCCACTTCGACGGAACGTCCTGGACCCGGCAGCGGCTCCCGGCCGGCCTCGCCGACCGCAAGGTCGTCCTCTACGACATCGAGCGGCGCGGCGACGGCGAGCTGTGGGCCGTCGGGCACGTCGAGGACGACGCCCTGTGGCGGCGCCCGGTGGTGCTGCGTTTCGACGGCCGGGCGTGGAACGAGGTGCCCGTGCCCGAGGAGACCGCCGAGCTGCACGGCATCACCTTCGACCGGAACGGGCGTCCGGTGATCGTGGGCCAGACGATCGACCTGGCGGTGGACCCCGCCGCGAGCTACCTGCTGACGACGGACCGCCACGGGCGCCTCGTGCGCAGGCAGTCGCCGGCCGGCGCGGGGATGCTGGAGAGCGCTGACACGGACGACGCGGGCAGGGTCTGGGTGGCCGGAGCCGCCGACAACGTGGCCGACCCCTCGGTCACAGCTCCTTACGCGGCCGTGCGGGACTGAGCGGCAGCGGGCGGCCGTCGTCGCCCAGCGGCTGAGTGCGCTGCCCTCCGTCCCGGAAGGTCACGGCCGTGCCGGACGCGGTGTACTGGGTGTGCGTCCTGATCTCCTCCCTCCAGTACGTGGTGGCCACGTCCGGTGCCGCGCAGAGGTGGACGGCGCGGACGGCGTGCGCCCCTGCCGCCTGCGCCTTCCGCGCCATGTCGGCCAGCGCCTCCTCGACGCTCGGTCCGTGCCCCCACACCATCCAGTACTGCCAGGCGGGACGCCCGTCGGGGTTCTCGGCGGTGCTGAGCGGGATCGCATGGGACATGACGCAAGGATGACGAACGGGCGCCCCCGGGGACAGCCCCCGGACGGACAGGTCCTTCCGGTGGGGCGCCCGTCCGACATTGCCGGGGTGCGGAAGGGAAGACCGCGTGGACGGTGCCGGTTGCCCGTGTCGACGTGTCGATTCCGGCTGGGAGAGACTGCTGCGACACGGGACCGGTACGAAAGGGCGGGTGATGGCGGTGGCGGGAGTGCACGCGGTTCGGGGACGGACGGGACGCCGCTGCCGCCGGGGGCGAACCGGCCCGGACGCCGCTCCCCCGGCACGGTACGGCTGGCGGGCGTGCTGCTGATCGTCCTGTCCCTGGTCCCCGCGGCCGCCTGCTTCGGCACGTTCGCCACGTGGCTGCCCTCCTCCGTGGACAGGTACGAGGACTACGGGGCGGCCGAACCGTGTCCGGCGGGGGTGGCGACGCGGGCGCGGGAGGAGTGCGTCCGCACGGTCACCTTCGTCGTCGAGGACACGGAGGTGCGGAAGTCGGGGCAGAACAGCACGTTCGAGGCGACGGTGAGCGGCACGCCGTTCTGGGACGGTGTCGTGGCGTTCGGCGACCCCGGTCCGCTGCTGGAACGGCTGGGGCCGGGGGACGACGTCACGGGTACGGTGTGGCGCGGCGATGTCATGACGCTCAGCAGGGACGGTGTCCGGCAGAGCACCTCGGACGAGCCTCGCGACGACTTCCAGATGACGGCCGCCATCGGCACGTTCGCCGGTCTCCTCGCGGTCCTGCTGTTCGCGTTCGGCACGGTGCGGGTGGCGAACCCCCGCTCGTACGAGCCCTTCGTGTGGCGGCCCGTGGGGCTCTGGCTGATCATCACCATGGGGATCGCGAGCTTCGCGTTCGGGTTCGCCGCCCTGCTGCTCGGCGTTCCGTGGGGATGGGTGCCGCCCGTCAGCGTGGCGGTCGTACTGGGCGTGGCCCGGCTGATCCACCGGCGCACGCGGCCGGCCGGGGCGCGTTGACGCCGGCGCGCGCCCCCGGTTAAGAGTTGCGGATGCCGATACGCCGCGCGCCGGAGTGGAGTGCCCATGACGCGGGCCGGACCGTGGCGCGGGACGGCGCCTCCTGGGCGATACCGGTGGCCCTCGCCATCGACGCCGTCGGCACCGGCCTCTGCCTCCCGCTGTCGATGGTGTACTTCCTCGCCGTCACCGATCTGTCGGAGGCGCGCGTCGGTCTGCTGATGACCTCCGCCGCAGCCTGTTCGCTGCTGCTGCCGCTGCTTGTCGGACGGACCGTCGACCGCGTCGGCCCGCGTCCGGTGGTGATCGCGGGGCAACTACTGCAGGCCGTCGGGTTCTTCCTCTATCTCGGGGTGTCGGGCCCCGCGTCGCTGTTCACGGCGGCGCTGGTCGAGGCGGCGGGCGTGCGCGTGTACTGGTCGTCGGTCTTCGCGCTGATCGCCGAGCGGGCGGAGGGGGA
Source organism: Streptomyces sp. RFCAC02 (assembly GCF_004193175.1). Classification (NCBI taxonomy): domain Bacteria; kingdom Bacillati; phylum Actinomycetota; class Actinomycetes; order Kitasatosporales; family Streptomycetaceae; genus Streptomyces; species Streptomyces sp. RFCAC02. The sequence goes on from NZ_SAUH01000001.1 coordinate 706,071, forward strand.
CGCGAAGGACGAGTGGTTCGCGCGGGCGGGCATGATCCGGGCGGCCGGTACGGGCGCGGGCACGGTGCTCGCGGGCCTGCTGCTCGCGCTCGCGTCGGAGCACGCGTACCAGGGGATGGTGCTGGCGGACGCGTTCTCCTTCGTCGTCGCGGCGGCGACGGTCGCGCTGTTCGTGCGCGGCGGGCGGCGGACGGTGGGGGCGCGTGCGGACGGGGTCCCGCGGGGAGTGCGGCACCTGCTGGCCGACCGGCCGTACCTGGCGCTGATCGGTGTGAACGTCCTCTTCACCGTGTGCACGGTCTTCCTCGCCGTCGCGGTGCCGGTCTACGTCGTCCGTGGGCTGCACGCGCCGGGCTGGGCGGTCGGGGCCTTCCTCACGGTCACCACCGCCGCCGTCGCCACGGGTACGGCCGAGGTGACCCGCCGCGTCCGCCGGCGCACCTCGCGCGGAGGCGCGATGGCGTGGGCCGGCCGGCTGTGGGCGGCCTGGTGCGTGGCCGCCGCCGTGGCCGTGCTGCTGCCGCGCGGGCCGCTGCTCGTCGGCTACCTGACGCTCGTGATGCTGCTGTGGGCGGTGGCGGAGATGCTGCACGGCCCCGCCTCGAACGCGCTCTCGGCCGAGGCCGCTCCGGAGGGGCTGCGCGGCACGTACCTGGCGGCGTTCCAGTACTCGTTCGCGACGGCCGACATGGTGACGCCGGTACTGTTCGGCGCGCTGTACGGCGTGAGCCGCGGGCTGCCGTGGCTCGCCGTCGGCGCTCTGGCGCTGGCGGCGAGCATGGTGATCCGCCCGCTGGAGCGCCGCCTGACGGGCGGCCGGGGGCGGGCGGGACACGGCTGAGCGTGGCGGTCAGAGCGCCGGGTCGGTGAGGTCGAGGGCGGCCAGCCGGTCGGGGTCGGACAGGATGTCGATGGCCGCGATCCGCTCGTCGGTGACGGTGAAACTCATGATCGAGAAGAGTTCGCCGCCGACGGTGTTGACGAGCCCCGCGCAGCCGTTGACCAGCACGGGACGGGCCGTCGCGATGGTGGCCATCCGCCGGAAGGTCGCGAGCTGGCCGGCCACGGCGGGGATGCCCCGGAGCACCCGCATGCCGCCGGGCAGCGTCCGCCCGCTGTCGGCGCGCAGGACGACGTCGGGGTCGAGGATCGCGACCAGGCCGTCGAGGTCGCCGCCGCGCGCGGCCGTCAGGAACGCGTCGACCACGCGGCGCTGGGCGACCGGGTCCGGGTCCGGCGAGGGCGCCGCGCCCCGGACGCGGCGGCGCGCGCGGCTGGCGAGCTTCCTGGCCGCGACCGGTGTGCGGTCGACGATCGGCGCGATCTCCTCGAACGGCATGCCGAACAGGTCGTGCAGGACGAACGCCAGCCGTTCGGCCGGGGTCAGCGACTCCAGCACGACCAGCAGCGCGAGGCCCACCGAGTCGGCGATCAGCGCCCGGTTCTCGGGTCCCTGCTCGGCCGGCTCGCCGACGACCGGGTCCGGCAGGCGGCTCTCCAGCGGGTCCTCGCGGCGCAGCCGGCGTGAGCGCAGCATGTCCAGGCAGACGCGGCCGACGACCGTGGTCAGCCAGCCGCCGAGGCCGTCGATGCCGTCGGCCTCGGAGCGCGCCAGTCTCAGCCACGCCTCCTGGACGGCGTCGTCGGCGTCGGTCAGGGAACCGAGCATCCGGTAGGCCACCGCGCGCAGATGCGGCCGGTGCTCCTCGAACCGCCGGGCCAGGAAGTCGGTCTCGTTCATGGTCGCCCCTCATGTCGGTCTCACACGGATGACGGACGCGGACGCCCCGATGTGACCGCGAGGGCCGGTCACATTCCCGTCCGCCCGTCCGTCAGGCCGTCGAACACACGCAGTGGCACGACGATCGGAGCGGCAGAACGATGAGCGGGACAGAGATCCACGGGACGGTGGCCGACGGGTTCGAGGCGGTGCGCGACGAGTTCGCCGCCGTGGTGGCACGGGACGGGGGTGCGTCCGGCGCGCAGGTGGCGGCGTACGTGCGCGGCCGCCGGGTGGTCGACCTGTGGGCCGGGGACGGGGTGGCCGGTGACACGCTGACCGGCGTCTACTCGTCGACGAAGGGCGCGGCGGCCCTGGTGGTGGCGCTGCTGGTGCAGGACGGGGCGCTGGACCTGGACGTGCCGGTCGCCCGCGTGTGGCCGGAGTTCGCCGCGGCGGGCAAGGGCGGGATCACCCTGCGGGACGTGCTCACCCACCGTTCCGGGGTGATCGGGGTCGACGGCGGGCTGACCGCGGACGAACTCGCCGACGACCGGGTGATCGCCCGGCGGCTGGCCGGGCAGCGGCCGTACTGGCGGCCCGGCTCCGCCCACGGCTACAGCGCGTTCGTGGCGTTCGCGATCGTGAGCGAGGTGGTCCGCCGGGTCACCGGCCGCCTGCTCCGGGAGCAGTTCGAGGAGCGGGTGCGCGCGCCGTACGGCCTCGACGTGCATCTCGGGCTGCCCGAGGAGGCGGAGCACCGGTACCGGGACGTGCTGCCGGGCCTGGCCGATCCGGCGGAACTCGCCGCGTTCCTGGCGAACGTCCCGGGGCCGCGCAGCATCACGGGCATCGGGTACGGCCTCGACTCGACGCCGCCGCTCGACCAGGTCGCGTTCGCCAACACGCGACGGGTGCGCGCCCTCGGCCCGGCGTCCGCCGGAGGTGTGGGCAGCGCAAGGGGACTGGCCGGGATGTACGCGGCCGCGGTCTCCGGCCTGGACGGGCGGGCTCCGCTGCTGGAACCGGACACCGTCGGCGCGTTCGCGACGCTCCATTCGACCGGCAGTGACCTCGTCACCGGCGACCGGGGCCAGTACGCCCTGGGCTTCCAGGCCAAGGGACTGCACTACCCGTTCCTCGGCGCGGACGCCTTCGGCCACAACGGCTCGGCCGGCTCGGAATCCTTCGCCGACCCCGGCAGCGGCATCGCCTTCGGCTACACCCGCCGCCGTTTCTCCCCCACCTGGTCCTATCCCGAACACGACCGGCTGGCCGCCGCGGTCCACCGCGCCGCCACGGCCCGCTGAGGAGTCCCGACATGACCTCGTACGACGACACGACATCCCCGGCCCGCGCCGGTACCGGCAACCGCGGCCCGGCGCTGCTGGTCATCGCCGCGGCGCAACTCCTGATCGTGATGGACGGCACCATCGTGACCGTCGGCCTGCCCCTCATCGGCACGGGGCTCGACATCGCCGCGGCGGACCTCGACTGGGTCCTCACCTCCTACGCCCTGGCGTTCGGCGGCATGCTGCTGGCCGGCGGCAGGGCGGGCGACGTCTTCGGCCGCCGCAGGCTCTTCCGCGCCGGACTCGTGGTGTTCCTCCTCGCGTCCCTGCTGGGCGGGGTGGCGCAGAGCGGCGGCATGCTGATCGCGGCGCGCGTGCTGCAGGGCGTGGGCGGCGCGATCGTCGCACCGGCGGCGCTGTCACTGCTCGCCGACACCTTCCCCGCCGGTCCGCAGCGGAACAAGGCGCTCGGCGTCTACGGCGCGATGGGCGGCCTCGGCGCGGTGGTCGGGCTCCTGCTGGGCGGCGTGCTCACGCAGTACCTCGGCTGGCGGTGGATCATGTTCGTCAACGTCCCGTTCGCCCTGCTGGTGCTGCTCGGCACGTCCGCCGTGGTCCCCGGTGCCCGCAGGCGCGGCGGGATCGACCTGCCCGGTGCCGTCAGCGCGACGCTCGCCCTCGGCTCACTGGTCTACGCGATCAACCGGGCCGGCTCCGACGGCATCGGCGACACGCCGACCCTCGTCTCCGGCGGGGCGGCCCTGGTCCTGGGCGTGGCGTTCATCGTCATCCAGCGCCGCGTCGGTGATCCGATGCTCCCGGCCGGCGTGCTGGCCGACCGCGCGCGGCTCGGCGCGAACCTGGTGATGCTGCTGATGGGCGCGGGCCAGCTCGCCACGTTCTACTTCCTCACCCTCTACATGCAGTCGGTCAAGGACTACTCCCCCGTGGTCACGGGGCTCGCCTACCTGCCGTTCGCCATCGGCATCGGCATCGGCTCCGGCGTGGTCGGCCCGCGGCTCCAGGTCCGGGCCTCCGCGCGCGGTGCCCTGGCGATCGGGATGACGGTCGCCGGCGCGGCGATGGTCTGGTTCAGCATGCTGACGCCCGGCCAGAACGCCCTGGTCACACTGCTGCCGGCCCAACTCGTCGGCGGCATCGGTCTCGGCATCGGCTTCGTCGTGGCGACGATCAGCGGCGTGCAGGGCGTCGACCCGGAGGACGCGGGCGTCGCCTCCGGGCTCATCAACACGAGCCAGCAGATCGGCGGCGCGCTGGGCCTCGCCGTCCTGGCGGGCATCGCGGTCGACGCCACCGCGGACCAGCCCGCCGGGACGGCGATCGCGGACGCGCTCACCGAGGGCTACACCACCGGCCTGCTCGGGGCGGGCGCGTTCTACGCGGCGGCCGTCGTCGTCGCGGTGACGCTCCTGCGGCCACGGGCCGGGACAGCGAGCACCCGCGTCTGAGCCGCGTTCGGCGGTCACATCGGCCGCGCGCGGAACGTCAGAGCAGTGACACACCAACAGAACCGAGAGGAACGACCCCACCATGACCGAGACCACGACCACCGAGCCGCAGCCCCTCCAGTCACGCCTGCCGAACCCGGCCGTGCTCGTCCCCGAACTGGGGGAGATCGGCGGCGCCCTGTTCCGGGCCACGGGGAACGGCTCGGTCCCGGCGGCCACCATCAGCCTCGTGCAGCTCCGCGCCGGGCAGATCGTCGGGAACACCTACCTCACCGTCCTGCACACGGGGAACCTCCGCAGGGCGGGGGGGTCGGAGGAGCGCATCACGGCCGTGGCGTCCTGGCGCAACGCGCCGTGCTTCTCCCCCGCCGAGCGGGCGGCGCTGGCCCTGGCGGAGGCCGTGTTCACGCCCAGCCCGCACGGTGAGCGCGTCCCCGACGAGCTGTACGCCCAGGCGTCGGCCCACTACGACGACAAGGCCCTCGCCACGCTCGTCATGGCGCTGAGCCAGATCGGTTTCTTCATCCCGCTGGCCCTCGTCGGGAAGCCGCTGCCCGGCGTCTCGCCGGCGGAGCAGTGGCGGAACTGACGGCGGGTGAACGGACCGTGGGCGCCCCGGTGGTCGTACGACCGCCGGGGCGCCCGCGCTTGTGCGGAGCCGGGAAAATGTACCGCGAAAGTCCGACATACGGCTCATGACGGTGACCGAAAGGAATAATTTTTCGTATTGCCTCCCGAAAGGTTGAACCCTTCGTCCGGCCGGTGCGTAGAACCGGTGGAAGAGGACATCGACCGGCGTCACTCGCCCCGAATTCGCCCGGTCGGCGTGCCCTTTCGACCAGAGCCCGGACGGAAGGAAAAACATGAGCAAGCTCGGAACGAGGGTGGCCGCCGTCGCGGCCGGTCTCGCCATGTGTGCCGGTGTTTCCGTGGCCACGGCGGCATCGGCCTCCGCCGCACCGCGCGGCTTCACGTACGCCGGCTGCATCACGGCCGGGAACATCCTCGCCCAGCAGGGGAAGCTGACCGGCTACACGTGCGTCCGCCAGGCGGACGGGAGCTACTACCTCGTGGTGTCACGTACGGGTTCCATCATCTGGCCCGCCCAGTAGGAATCCCCCCGGCCGGGCGACCGACCACCCGGCCGGGGCAGCGCCAGGCTGCTGGCGCGGCATATAACAGGCCACTATCTCCTCCACACCTGGTAAGGACGGAATTTCCTTCCCGTCCGAACCATTCCCGTGGCCACGGCGAAATCGGCTTCCACCCTCACCACGCGCATACACGTGCGCCGGGCGCATTACGGCCGGGAACATCCCGGCGTAGCGAGAAAAGCTGACCGGATTCAACAGAACGTGCGCGCCCCGGGGCGGCATGCCCCGGGGCGCTCAGGCGCCACGCTAAGACCATCGCAAGCCACGGAAGGCGGCCCACGCTTCCGTGGCTTCCGCCATGGCTCCGAGCCAGGGTTGACCGGGGTTGCGGAGAGCCCGGTGGCGGTTCATGCGGGCATAGGCGATGACGAAGGCGTCGATGGCTGCGGGATCGGCCTCCGTCCAGGCCGGGCAGTCCGCCGCCAAGGCTTCCGCTTCGTCAGGCGTGTGACCGGCGGCGATGAGCTGGTGTACCAGCATGGCCGGATCGATGAATGCCGCTCCGCGCGTGGGCCAGGACCAGTCCACGACCCACGCACGTCCCTCGCCGATCAGCAGGTTGCCGGGATTGACGTCCGCGTGGAGAAGAGCGTCCCCCCGGAACAGTTCCGGCGCGCCCTCATCGGCCCACCAATCCCAGCGTGTCTCCTGCCAGTCCCGGGCAACGTCCGGCAGTTCCAGCACACCGATGCGGTTGACCAGCTCCGTGATGACCGGGAGGTCGTCCGATCCCGGACGGAAATCGGTTCGTCGTCCTTCCACGCGCTCGAACCCGTAGACGATCCAGTCCCCGTTCTCGCCGGACCACAGGAGGGCAGGCGCCAGGGAACGGACGCATGGGTTGATCGCACGTTCCCGGAGCATCTGGTCCCGTCGCCCACCGGGCCGGTTCCGCATGGCTTTGACGAAGAACCGGCCGGCATCGGCGGTGACCACGGCCGTGAGGTCCGTGAAGCCGCCGCGACCGATCGGCTCGACACTGGTGACGTTGCCCGTGAAGGCGCTGATCAGTTCGCACAACACGGGATCGGTACTGGCGCTGTCTTTCACTCAGATCCTCGGAGAGCATTCGGTACTCGGATAGCCTGGCGTGCACTGATCATCATGCGGCTCGCATCGCGGCGGAAAGTCGCCGAGCTGGCACTTCCTCGTCAGGTCCAGCCAGAGGAAGCGAACCTCCGTGGAAGCGGTTAATACCTCGGTCGAGGACGTCATGGCTACTCCTCCTGTCTCTGTCGTACCGGTGATGGCCCGCCTCGGGCCGGGCTGTTGGTCCGGCCCGAGGCGGGGGTCTGCGGGTGCCGGGGCCTGGCGGCTATGTGTCCCCGGTCGGTTCGTGGTTCGCGGAGGCCCGGTCCAGTGCCGAGAAGACGGCCAGGCCGAGTGTCAGGTCGTCCGCCTCCTGGAGTGACGGGTCGGGTAGCGGCTCGGCCATGTCGTCCATCGCGATCCGGAGTTCCTGGGAGAACCACCACCACGCGCGGTCCACGACGTCGAGTACACGGGCCGTCGTCGCACGTGTGGTCGCCGGTGACGGGCGGGCGACGAGTCCGGCGGCCACTCCGACCGCGAGGAATCCCAACGCTCGCGGCAGCGTTCCGCCACGTGCCCGCCGCTTGCGGCTGTCAGCCATGAGCCCTCCGATCCGCGCGGCGGATACCGGAGATCAGCCGCCACCAGTGCCGCCCGAGGCGGGTCCTCGGGCGGCGGTACGGGCCGCCCGGCCGGTAGCGGAGGCTCTGCGGACACCCCGCCTCCGGGGCTGCGTACAGCGGCACTTCGGCGCCCTTGTCATCGACCGGGAGGAACGAGAGGGCGTGGTTGTACTCCTCGACCGCGCTCTCCAGGGCCTCCAGACATGAACCGCACGCGTAGAGAGGGGCCTGACGCAACGGCGGTCCGGTCGTCGTGATCGTCCCGATGCACAGGACGAGCGCCGTCTCGCCGCAGTAGAACCAGCAGGCCCCGATCACCCACGAGGCCCCCGCCGCCTCGACGGCCGGTGGCAGGCTCATGTGTCCTCCCCCTCGCCGAACGCGCGGACCAGCCGCAGCACCAGGAGCACGCCGGTCAGCCAGGCACCGACGACCAACAGCGCGACGAGGGAACCGATAAGGCAGCCCGCCCGCATCACAGCACCACCTCCTCGACGCCAGCCGCGACGAGGTCCAGTTCGAACCACACGTCCTTGCCGTCGGCCACCGGCCGGCACCCGAAGCCCCGGCACATCTCCCGGAGCATCCAGAGTCCGCGTCCGGATTCGGCGTCCCAGTCGGGCTGCGAGACGACCGGCAGACGGGGCGAGCGGTCGGACAGCAGGACCGTGACCCGGCCACCGTCGAGGACCGCCGACAGTCGGCAACGCGGGTCCCCGACATGCCGGATGACGTTCGCCATCAGCTCGGACAACCCCATGCGGGCGACCTCGACCGTGGCGTCCGAGGCCCCCCAGGACCACAGCACCAGGGCCAACGTCCGCCGCCACGTCTCGATCCCGGAGGCGTGAGTCAGTAACTCCCACGCGAACACCTCGGTGTCCTTCGCGGATTGCGTGATGACGGGCACGAGACACCTCCAGCCGCAAATGGGCACACGGGCAGCACGCTTCGCCGCAACACACAGAGATCGGGCCGTTGCATGGCGTGTGCGGGAACAGCATGGGTCACGTGACTCATCGCGCGCAACCTCGCGTGCCCACACACCACTTCGAAGGGTTCGCCGACACGGTGGGCGACCGCATGAGCGCGGCAGGACGGTACGCTGATCAGACGCCGCAAATGAGCTGTTGAGGGGGCCGTGTCCGTCGACGTCAACACGAACGCGATCTTCGCCATGCGTCATGTCGGCGAGGAGTTGCAGCGTCTCCGGATACGCGCCGGCCTGCGCCAGGAGGACGCGGCGGCGAAGCTGAACGTGTCGCGGTACACCATCAGCAAGATCGAGCGCGGCAGGGCCTTTCCCACCGATCGCCAACTGAGGACCCTGTTCGGCCTCTACGCGGCGAACACCGACGAGCGCGCGGCCATCGAAGCGGAGATCAGTCAGGGCAAGTCATACGGGCGCGCCTGGTGGGAGGAACAGCGCTTCCGCAAGCTGTTCCAGGGCGACTCGTACCGGTACTTCTATGTGGAGGATGCCGCCGAGCGCCTGTCCGTCCACTCCGGCACGTATGTCCCGGGACTGCTCCAGACTCCTGACTACGTCGATGCCATCGCGGCCTTCGGTCAAAAGCAGGAAAGCGCCGAGCGCCGCGACGTTTTCCGCGAAGCGCGTATACGGCGACAGGCCGTCCTGAACGGGAAGAACCCCGTCGTGCTCGATGCGCTGTGCCTGGAGTCCGCCGTCCGGGCCGTTGTCGGCGGCGCGAGCGTGATGCGCGAGCAGCTACAACACCTGGTCACGATGGCTTCTCGCCCCAACATCACTCTAAGGATCATTCCCTACTCCGCCGGCGCTCCGAGCGTATCGAGCGCCGCCTTCACCATCGTCGACTTCCCCGGGGTGGACAACAGCAGCGTTGTCTCTCAGGAGAAGCTCACCGGAGAAACCCTGCACGACGATCCGGCTGAGGTCAGGCAAGTACGGCGCAAGTTCAATGACCTTGCGAGCAATGCACTACCTCGGGACGGCACCATCCAGTTCCTGCAAGCGTTGGAGAAAGAATTCCGATGAACAGCGACAAGGACCAGCTCTACGCGGAACTTCTCGACGGGGACTGGGTGAAGTCCTCGTTCAGCAACGGGAGCGGCAACGACTGTGTGCAGTTGATGGCGCTCAACGGCGGTGTGGCCATGGCAGATTCGAAGGCTCCGGACCTGCCGCCGCACCGGTACACCCGCTCCGAGTTCGCCGCGTTCATCGCGGGCGTCAAGGCCGGAGAGTTCGACCGTTTCATCGAGGAGTGACCGGCCCTCCACGTCGATCGACGCCTCGACCGGCCATCGGGAAAATCGACTCCATCAGCAGGTGACGAGAAGGAGGCTCGATGCATCGTGGCAAGGAGCAGTTCTTCGGGGGACTTCCTGACGAGGGCTGGGCGAAGTCCTCGTTCAGCAATGGCAATGGGGACTGTGTCGAGGTTGCGGACCTCGGCAGCAGGGTCGGGATGCGGGACAGTAAGCAGTCGGACGGTGCGGTAGTGACCGCGTCCGGCGATGGCTGGCTTGCCTTCATCGGCAGTGTGACCACTGGAACGCTGTCGAACTGAGCCACGACACGTGGCGTGCCTCCGTCCACCGCACAGCCGTGGACGGGGGCACGCCGTCACTCCTCGGTCGTCGTCGTGGTTTCTGCCAGGGAGGCCGTGCGCAGGGTCGAGGTGTGGTCCGCCGCCACGTCGAGGGGGATCTCCACCGTGCCGGACGCGTCCTGTCGTTGGAGTGCGGTGAAGCCGACCGTGTAGTCGTCCGCCCAGGCGCAGACCGGTACCTGCACCTGTGACGCGGTCGCCGGGTCGGTCGTCGTCGCGTACTGGCACTTCATCACCGCGTCGCCGATGCCCGCCGGCTGCATGTCCTGCGGATCGCCGACCAGGGTCATGCCCCCGCCGCCGTTCTGCTGCGCGCCGAACGTGAGCAGGCCGGACGCCGCCGCCTCCGGGTCATCGACCGTGCCCCACACACCGAACACCGAAAGGGTCGTGACCTCCCGGCCGTTCAGCTCGGAGAGATCCGTCAGGGAAGCGGCCTCCTCCGGGGTGATGCCCGCGTAGTAGAGGCCCGACGTGCCCTCCGCGTCCTCGATGCCCAGCTCGGCGAGCCGCTGGGGGTCCAGGTCGTCGGCACTCTCCGCCGCCCCGGCGATCCTGAAGTCGCCGCTGGTGACGGGCAGGACCAGCGTGTGGGACTCCCCCGACCCGCCGTCGTCCGAGCCGCCGCCCGAGTCGTTCATCGCGAGGACGGTGAGGGTGGCGATCGCCGCGACGCCCACCACGCCCGCGATCGTCCGGACGGCCTTCTTCCCCCCGCCGCCCCGGCCGCCCTGCTGTCCGTACGGCCCGGGTGCCGGGGGGCCGTAGCCCTGGCCCGGCGCGTTCGGTCCGTACGGGCCGCCCTGCGCGCCCCCGTAACCCGGCTGTCCCTGACTCATCGCGTCCCCTCCGTGCGACGGTTCGCCGCCGCCTCATGATGGTGGCGTCAGCCTAGCGCCGCGCGGGGCGTGGTTCAGGGGCGCGGCCAGGGACGGCCCCCGATGCGTTCGATGTCCGTGTTGAAGCGCCTCAAGTACGCGGCGAACTCGGCGATGTCCTCGTCCGGCCAGTCCTCCATGACCCGGTCCAGGCTGCGGACGCTCCGCTCGCGCTCCTCGTCGAGCAGGCGCTCGCCCGTCTCCGTGATGCGGAACTTGCGCGCCATCCCGCCCTCCGGGTCGGGGATGCGCTCCAGCAGGCCCGAGCGGACGGCCGCCGCCGTCTGCCGGTTCAGGGTCGACACGTCGAGACCGAACGCGCCGCTCAGCTCGCCGATGGTCATCGGCCCCTGGACGCGGACGCGGCTGAGCAGGATGTAGGCGCTGCGTTCCAGCATGGCGCCCTTGCGGTGCTCGCCCATCCGATGCATGTACACGTAGCGCGCGAGCAGCATCTGCTCGTACTCGACCTCGTGCGTGGGCCTCACCATGCGTCTCCTCCCGATCGCCCCTGGCCACGGCGTCCTGCGGGCATCCTTTCACGCACCACACGACATGTGCGCGATACACATCACATGTAGGATGCACAGCCTTGTCCCAGTGCCGTCCAGGAGACCGCCCACATGAATGCCACCCAGCCCACGTCCCGCACCGGGGGCGTGGTCGCCACTCTGGCGCTCGCCGGTATCACGGCCGCGATCATGCAGACGCTGGTCACGCCGCTGATCGCCGAGCTGCCGCAGATCCTCGACACCTCCTCGTCCAACGCCTCCTGGGTCATCACCGCGACGCTGGTGGTGGGCGCCGTGTGCGTGCCCGTGTTCGGCCGGCTCGGGGATCTCGTCGGCAAGCGCCGCATGCTGCTGTTCTGCGCCGTGCCGCTGGTGATCGGTTCCGTGGTGTGCGCGCTCGCCTCGTCGGTCGTGCCGATGATCGTCGGGCGGTGCCTCCAGGGCATGGGCATGGGCATGGTGCCGCTCGGCATCGCCCTGCTGCGCGACGTCGTCCCGCAGGAGAAGCTCAGCTCGTCCATCGCCCTCGTCAGCGCCTCCATGGGCATCGGCGGCGGCCTCGGCCTGCCCATCGCCGCCGCGATCGCGCAGTACGCGGACTGGCGCGTCCTGTTCTGGGGCTCCGCCGCCCTCGCGGTGGCCATCGGCGTCATGATCTGGGCGTTCATCCCCGACGTGCCGCCCGCCGCGAAGGGCCAGCGGTTCGACCTGCCGGGCGCCCTCGGCCTCGGCGCGGGTCTCGTCTGCCTGCTGCTCGCCGTGTCCAAGGGCGGCGACTGGGGCTGGACCTCCGGCACCACGCTCGGCCTGTTCGGCGCGGCCGTCGTGCTGCTGCTCGCGTGGGGCTTCTGGGAGATCCGTACGACCGACCCGCTGATCGACCTGCGCACCACCGCGCGGCCCCGCGTGCTGCTGACGAACGTCGCCTCCGTCTTCGTCGGCTTCGGCATGTACGCCGGCATGCTGATCACACCGCAGTTGCTCCAGTTCCCCGAGGAGACGGGCTACGGCCTGGGCCAGTCGATGCTGGCGGCCGGTCTGTGGATGGCCCCCGGCGGCATCATGATGATGATCGTCTCACCGCTGGGCGGCATGCTCACCAACGCGCGCGGCCCGAAGTTCACCCTCGTCTGCGGCGCGCTCGTCATCGCCGCCGGCTACGGCCTGTCGATGGGGCTCATGGGCACGGCGTGGGGCCTGATGCTCGTCACCATCGTGATCAACAGCGGCGTCGGCCTCGCGTACGGCGCCATGCCCGCGCTGATCATGGGGTCGGTCCCGGTCGCCGAGACGGCAGCCGCCAACGGCTTCAACACCCTGATGCGCTCGCTCGGCACCTCGGTCGGCGCCGCCGTGATCGGCGTGATCCTGTCCCAGATGACGGTCACGATGGGCGGCCACGAGCTGGCGTCGGAGGACGGCTTCCGCACGGGCCTCCTGGTCGGCTGCGGCCTCGCCGTGATCGCCGCCGCGATCGCCGCCGTCATCCCCGCCGCGCGCCGCGCCGCCGGTGCCGGGGCGGCCACCGGGACGGCCCCCGCGCCGAAGGAGCCCGCGCTGGAGGGCTGAGCGCCCGGTCCCGGACCGGCGGCCGGAATCCGTCCGCCGGTCCGGGACCAAAACGGGCACGGATACGGTTCTCACCAGTGACGCCGACGGCGGACGCGGGTCAGTACCGGCCGGTACGCCGCGTACGCCCCGGCCCGGCGGGTACGCCGTGTACCGGCCGATCCGCAGGTGAGAGACAGAGGAGAGGATCACGATGAACGCAGCCACCGAGCGCGCCGTGCTGGCCGGCGGGTGTTTCTGGGGAATGCAGGACCTGATCCGGCGCTTCCCCGGCGTGGTCTCCACCCGTGTCGGCTACTCGGGCGGGGACGTCCCGAACGCCACCTACCGCAACCACGGCACCCACGCCGAGTCGATCGAGATCGTGTTCGACCCGGAGAAGGTGTCGTACCGGGACCTGCTGGAGTTCTTCTTCCAGATCCACGACCCGACGACGGCGAACCGGCAGGGCAACGACGTGGGGACCAGCTACCGGTCCGCGATCTTCTACACGAGCGAGGCGCAGAAGCGGACCGCCGAGGAGACGATCGCCGACGTCGACGCGTCCGGCCGCTGGCCCGGCACCGTCGTGACCGAGGTGTCCCCGGTCGGCGACTTCTGGGAGGCCGAGCCCGAGCACCAGGACTACCTGGAGCGCTACCCCGAGGGCTACACGTGCCACTACGTCCGCCCCGAGTGGACGCTGCCGCGCGGCTGACCCCGGCCGGCGCCGTTTCCCCCCGGGGGCCGCTGGGCACCCGGGGGGTCGTGAACGGACGCGCGGGCAGACCCACGACGCGGGCGGACCGCTGATGCGGCTGCGGCACACACGGCCCACCGACCCGGGCTTCGTACGGAAGCGCCACGGCCGGGGGTTCCGCTACCTCGACACGGACGGCCGCCCGCTGCGGGACACGGCCGCGCTGGAGCGCATCCGCGGCCTCGTCATCCCGCCCGCCTGGCGCGACGTGTGGATCTGCGCGCAGCCGAACGGCCACCTCCAGGCCGTCGGCACCGACGCCGCCGGGCGCCGGCAGTACCTGTACCACGAGCGGTTCCGCGCGGCGCGGGAGAAGGCGAAGCACGAGCACGTCCTGACCGTCGCCGAGGCGCTCCCCCGCATCCGCGACACGGCCGCCGGACACCTCGCGCTGCCCGGGCTGCCGGAGGAACGGGTCCTCGGCACGGCGGCCCGGCTGCTCGACATGGGGTTCTTCCGCGTCGGCAGCGAGCGGTACGCGGACCGCCACAACACCTTCGGCCTGACGACGCTGCGCCGCGACCACGTGCGGTGCGGGCGCGGCCGGGTGACGTTCGCCTACGCGGGCAAGCACGGGCGGCAGCAGGAGCAGGAGGTCGTCGCGCCGGACGTGTGCCGGGCGGTGACGGCGCTGCGCCGGCGGCGCGGCGGGGGCGAGCGGCTGCTCGCGTACGGGTCGTCCCGCGCGGGCTGGCACGACGTGACGGGCGAGGAGCTGAACGCCTACCTGAAGGAGTCGGGCGGCGTGGACGTCACCGCGAAGGACTTCAGGACGTGGCACGGGACGGTCCTCGCGTCCGTCGGGCTCGCGGTGTCGCGGAACGCCGCGCGGACCGAGGCGGCGCGCAGACGGGCCGTGGCGCGCGCCGTGCGGGAGGTGGCCGACTACCTGGGGAACACGCCGGCGGTGTGCCGCGCCTCGTACATCAACCCGCGGGTCATCGAACTGTACGAGGAGGGCGTCACCGTCGAACCGGTGCTCCAGCGGCTCGGCGTGGACGCGGCCACGGGGATGCCGGCGACGCAGGGTCCGGTCGAGGACGCGGTCCTGACGATGCTGCGGACCGGCCGTCCCCCGCGCCGCTGACCGCATCCGGCGCGTCACGCCGCCCGGACGGGCTCGGACGGTGCGGCGGGCTCGGACGCTGCCAGGAGCGCGCGCCCGGGGAGCAGGAGCGGGGTGGCGAGCAGCAGGACACCGGCGGCGGCGAGCGCGGTACGAGGGCCGGTGAGCGAGGCGAGGACCCCCCAGACCGCCGTGAGGGCGGCCTGCGTGAGGCGGCTGCTGACGCTCCACGCGGTGAGGATCCGCGCGGCCCGGTCCGTGGGGGTGCGGCGCAGGCGTTCCGTGGCGTGGACCGGGTTGAAGACGCCCATGCAGGTGATGAGCAGGGCTTCGACGGCGATGACGGTGACGACCCCCGTGACGCCGGGGCCGGTGAACGCGAGACCGAGCGGGAACAGCGAGCGGAGCCATCCGGAGACGGTCATGACGCGGTGGCTGCCGTGGCGCCGTACGAGGGGCGCGGAGAGGCGCGCGCCGAGGAAACCGCCGAGCGCGGGCACGCCGAAGGCCAGACCGTACTGCCACGCCGGGACGCCGTACTGGTCGAGGAGGAGGACGGTCAGGACCGGGACGCCGGCCGTGATCAGGCCGCTGACCAGGATGGAGTTCAGGAAGAGGCGCCGCAGGACGGGATGCCGGAGGATGAACCGCCAGCCGTGCAGGAGACCCGCGGCGCGTGCCCCGGCGGCCGGGCGGCGGGCCGTGGCGACGTCCCCGCCGCGGATGCGGGAGACCGCGAGCGCGGACAGCAGGTAGCTGACGGAGTCGGCCAGGACGGTGACGACCGGGCCGAGCAGGCCGATGAGCGCGCCGCCCAGCGGCGGGCCGGCGGCGGTCGCCACCCAGCTCGTGCCCTCGAACCTGCCGTTCGCGGCGAGCAGACGGTCCGCCGGCACGAGGTGCTTCAGGTACGCGCCGGACGCGGCGGTGAAGGCGATCCCGGCGGTGCCCGAGACGACCGAGACGGCCAGCAGGTGGCCGTACGTCAGCACGCCGAGCCCGTACGCGGCCGGGACGCTCGCCATCGCGAGGAACCGCAGCAGATCGGTGGCGATCATCACCGGACGCTTGGCCCGGTGCTCGACCCACGGCCCGAGGGGCACCGCGACGACCGCCGCGACGGCGAGCCCGGCCGCGCCGAGGAGCGAGACCGCGAACGCCGACGAGTGCAGCACGCGGACGGCGATCAGCGGGAACGCCCCGAAGGCGATCCACGTGCCGTACGTGCTGACGGCGTGGGCCGACCACAGCAGACCGAAACCGGGAACGGATCTCTCGCGCACGGGACTCCTCGGGGACAACCGGTGTTTGGGTGCCCGCATCACACCGAGCGGTGGACCTGCGGATCAAACAACCGTTCCCGGGCGAGCCACAACGAACGGTTGGGCACCCGTACGCTGGGGCGGTGGATACCGAGGCGGTGCGGTCGTTCGTCAGAGCGGCCGAGCTGGGGCAGGTGCGGCACGCGGCGGACGAGCTGGGGGTGAGCCAGCAGGCGGTCTCCAAGCGGATCGCCGCCCTGGAGCGGGCGCTCGGGGTGCGCCTGTTCGTCCGTACGCCGCGGGGGGTCGAGCTGACGCTCGACGGCCAGGCGTTCCTGCCGCACGCGCGGACCATCGTGACGGGCGCCGACCGCGCCGTCGCCGCCGTGCGGCCCGGCTCGCGCGCCCTGCGCATCGACGTCCTCGGGCTGCGGTCCGCGCAGGCCGTCGTCCTGCACGAGTACTGGCGGTCCCGCCCCGGGACCGAACTCGACGTGGTGACCCTCAGGTCCGACGATCCGCAGGACGCGGTCGCCGCCGTCCGGGCCGGCGAGGTCGACGCCTCGTTCCGCGCCGTCACGGAACCGGCCGCGCTGCCGCCGGACGTACGGATGGTCCACGTCCTCGACTCCGCCCTCGAACTCCTCGTCGGCCCCCGGCATCCGCTGGCCTCCGCGCGGACGCTGACGCCGGACCGGCTGCGCGGGCACCGCATCTGGGTGCCCGGCATCGCGCCGCGCACGGAGTGGGGGGAGTTCTACGACCAGCTCGCCACCGCGTTCGGCCTCCGCGTCGACGGCACGGGGCCGAACTTCGGCAACGAGGTGCTCCTCGACGCCCTCGCCGACTCCGCCGGCCTCGCGACGCTCGTCGGCGCGCGCGACCGCTACCTGTGGCCGGCCGGCCACGACCTGCGGCGCATCCCGATCGCCGGCCCGGCGCTCGCCTACCCGCTCTTCCTGATCCTCCCCCGGACGGGTCCGCACCCGGGCCTGCGGGCGGTGATCCGCCACTTCCGGAGCCTGGCGCCGCTCCCCGGGCCGGTGTGGCGCCCGTCCTGGGCGAGGCGCCGCAGCACCAACCCCCCTGTCGGCGACCCCCGTTAGAGTCGCACCGTGGATGCTTCGACGAGTTCCCTCGTGGTCGCCGTCGTCGGCGTGGTGGGCACGCTGGTGTCCGGGACCCTCGCGCACCGCGGTGCGCTGCGGTCCAAACGGCTCGAACTCGACCACCTGCTCAGGGAGCGCCGCGAGGAGCGCGGCGCCGTGGAGCGGCGCGAGAACCTGGAGGCGCGCCGCGCGTCGTACGTGGTGCTGAACCAGAGCCTGCGCCAACTGCACGGCGCCCTGTGGAGCTGGATGCGGGATCTTGAGGCCGGGCGCGGGGGTGACGGCCCGCCGCCGGAGGTGACGGAGGCCGACCATGCCGTCCGCGACGCGTACGCCGAGGCGCAGATGGTCGCGTCGGACGAGGTCCTGGCGGCGGCGTCGGACGTCTGGTGGCTCATGCGGAGCGCCCGTGAACAGGCGGGCGCGGCGGAGAAGATACGGGAGCTGCTGGAGCGTGCCTCCGGGGGCTTGTACACCGCACGGCAGACGATGCGCCATGATCTCGGGATCACGGCACTGCCCGTCGAGCGGCCGGAGGGCTACGGGCAGGCGGCCGACGCCGCCGCCGGGTCGTCCTGACTGTCCTCCGGAAGCCGCATGTGTACGGGACGGCGGCCTAACATCGGCGCATGACACCCCCCGCGTCGCCTGACCTCGACGGGCAGGGAATCCCCGCCGTTTCGTTGTGCGAGTTGGATCTGGCCGAGGACGCGACCGCGGCGGCTGTGCATCGCATCGGGCGCCGCGCCTACGCGGTCGAGGCCGGACTGATCGGCTTCGACGGAATCCCCGCCCTGCGGGAGAGCGTGGCGGAGCTGCGGGGCCGGCCGTTGCGCTGGCTCGGAGCGATGACGGACGGCGGACGGATCGCCGCCTTCGTCGCCTGGCGGAGCCTCGACGGAGGGGCGGTCATCGATATCGACCGCGTCTGCGTGGATCCCGCGTGGTTTCGCCGCGGCTTGGCGTCACGCTTGATCGGCCACCTGCTGGCCGACCTGGCTCCGCGCGGTGACGTCCGGGTGAGTACGGGTACGGACAACCATCCGGCCGTCGCGCTCTATCAGAGTCTCGGCTTTTCCCGCATCGGTACCGGTGAGCCTGTCCCCGGGCTGCGTATGGCGCACTTCGCACTGACGCGGGACCGCCCCCGGCATCCCGATCGCCGGGCACCACGACCAGGGCCACCGGACGGACAGTGAGACGACCGCCTCCTCGGTGGGGGTGCGGAAGGTGATCCGGGGCATGGGCGTGGTGGCGCCCGGGCGCGCCGGGGGGCCAGGGTTGTCCCGCCCCGCGCGTCGCGTCTGAGATGGTTTCAGCGCAATGGCCCTGTTTGCGCTCCTCCGTCGGGGGAAACCAAGCCTGCGGCCCGACGGACGCGTGAGGGAGCGGCGGCATGCTGGTGCTGGTGGTCGCCCACCTCGTGTGCGCCCTCGTCGTCCCCCTCCTCCCCGCGCGGACCGGGCGCGCCGTCTGGGTGATCGCCGCCGTCCCCCCGCTGGCCGCCTTCTGGTGGGCGCTGGCCTGGGCGCGGCGGGTGCTGGACGGGCGGCGGCTCACCGAGAGCGTCCCGTGGGCGCCGGAGCTGGGGCTGCGGCTCGACTTCCGGCTCGACGTCCTCGGGCTGCTGCTGGTACTGGTCGTCAGCGGCATCGGGGTGCTGGTGATCGCCTACAGCGCGGCGTACGGCGCCTCGTACACGGCGGCCGACCGGGGACGCGAGGCGGGGCTCCTCGTCGGGTTCGCCGGACTGATGCTGGGCCTCGTGACGGCGGACAACCTGTTCCTGCTGTACGCCTTCTGGGAGCTGACGACGGTCGCGTCGTTCCTGCTGATCGCGGGGCGCAGGCCGTCGACCGAGCGGCGGCGGGCGGCGGAGCAGTCGCTGCTGACGACGATCGCGGGCGGCCTCGCAATGCTGCTCGGGCTCGTGATGCTCGGCGGGGCCGCCGGGACGTACCGGCTGTCGGAGCTGCTGGCCGATCCGCCGCACGGCGGGGCCGTCGTCACGGCGGCGCTCGTGCTGATCCTGGTGGGGGCGTTCACCAAGTCGGCGCAGTACCCGTTCCACTCGTGGCTGCCGGCGGCGATGGTGGCGCCGACGCCGGTGAGCGCGTACCTGCACGCCGCCGCGATGGTGAAGGCGGGCGTGTACCTGGTGGCGCGGCTCGCGCCGGGGTTCGCCGACGAGCCGGTGTGGCGGCCGCTCGTGCTGGGCGTCGGGCTGGCGAGCATGGTGCTCGGCGCGTGGCACGCGCTGCGCGAGAACGACCTGAAGCGGGTGCTCGCGTTCGCGACGGTCAGTGAACTGGGCATGCTGATCGCCCTGTTCGGCGCCGGGACGCGGACGGCGGTGCTGGGCGGCGCGGTGATGCTCCTGGCGCACGCCCTGTTCAAGTCGTGCATGTTCATGGTGACGGGGCTGATCGACCACGCGGCGGGGACACGGGACCTGCGGCGCCTGTCGGGGCTCGGACGGCGCATGCCGCTGGTGTGCGCGGTGGGGGTGCTCGCGGCCGCATCGACGGCGGGCCTGCCGCCGCTGATCGGGTACGTCGGCGAGGACGCCGGGTTCGACGGCTACCTGAACGACGCGCTGCCGGGCGGGGCGTGGGCGCTCGCCGCGTTCTTCACCGGCTCGGTGCTGACCGTGGGGCTGGCCGCGCGGTGGGTGTGGGGGGCGTTCGCGCGGAAGACGGGCGCCCCCGGGGACACACCGCTCGGCGCCGTGTCCCCCGGGCTGGTGTGGCCGGCGGCCGTGCCGAGCGCGCTCGGACTCGTCCTCGGCGTGTGGACCCCGCTGACGGACGCGCTGACGGCGCCGTGGGGGGACGAGTTCCCGGCGGACGGCCACAAGCCGTACCACGTGTCGCTGTGGCACGGCGTCTCGTTCACGCTCTTCCTGGCGCTGTTCACGTTCGTCCTCGGGGCGGGACTGCATGTCGCGCGCGACCGGGTCATCGCCGCGCAGCGCCGGCTGCCGCGCGTGCCCGACGGCCAGTACGCGTACCGGCGGACGGTGCGCGCAGTCGTGGCGGCGGCCGTCCACGTGACGCGCGTGACGCAGGTCGGCTCGCTGCCGACGTACCTGGCCGCCGTGCTCGGCACGGTGGTGGTCCTGTCCGCAGGGGCGCTGTGCATCGGCGCCTCGCCGGTGGGGCACGTGCCGCTGTGGCAGTCGGTCGCCGAGGTGCCGCCCGCGCTGGTCGTCCTGGCGACCGCCGTGGCCGTGACGGTCGTGCACCAGCGGCTCGCCGCCGTCCTGCTGACGGGCGCCGTCGGCTACGGCGTGGCGGTGCTGTTCGTGGTGCGCGGGGCGCCGGACCTGGCGCTGACGCAGTTCCTCGTCGAGACGCTGACGCTGGTCGTCACCGCGCTCGTGCTGCGGCGGCTGCCCGCGCGGTTCACGCCGGAGCGGCAGCCGGCGGCCGGGCGCTGGGTGCGCGGCGTCATCGCGGTCGCGATCGGCGCGGTCGTGGCGGCGCTCGCGCTGGTCGCCACCCACGCCAGGGACCCGGCCGCCCGGCGCCCCGACTACCTGGCGCGCGTCGGCGAGACCGGCGGGGAGAACGTCGTCAACGCGATCATCGTGGACTTCCGGGCGTTCGACACCCTCGGCGAGATCTCCGTGCTGATGATCACCACGGTGGGCGTCCTCAGCCTGGTGCGGGTGTGGGGCGGCGCCGAGGCGGAGCCCGGCGCGCGCGAGCCGGTCGCGGGTCCCGCGCACCCGCCGCCCCCCGTGCGTGACGCGGCGGCCGTGCCGGAACGGTCGCCCGCGACACGCTGGGACGCTCCGAAGGAACGCTGGCTCCCGGGCGCGGGCGAACGGCCCGACACGGAACGCTCGGTCCTGATGGAGGTGGTGACCCGCGCGCTGTTCACCTCGGTCGTCGTCCTGTCGCTGTTCCTGCTGTTCTCCGGGCACTACGGTCCCGGCGGCGGCTTCGCCGGGGGCCTGGTGGCCGGGCAGGCGTTCCTGCTGCGCTACCTCGTCGGCGGGCGCGCGGACCTGGGGCTCGCCGCGCCCGCCGACCCCAACCGCATCACGGGCGGCGGCCTCGCCGTGGCGGCCGTCGTCGCCCTCGTCCCCCTCGTCGCCGGGCACCCGCCGCTGACGTCGGCGGTGTGGCACGTGACGCTGCCGGTGCTCGGCGAGGTGCACGGCAGCACCAGCCTGTTCTTCGACATCGGCGTGTACCTGCTCGTCGTGGGCGTGATCCTGAAACTGCTGAGCGCCGTGAGCACCGTGCGGGACGCCACCGCGCCGCCCGCCGCGGCCGAGGAGGGCGGCACCGCGTGAGAACCCTCGACGTGACGATGGCGCTGGTGGTCGGCGGCCTGTTCGCCACCGGCGTGCACCTGCTGCTCCAGCGGTCGCTGATGCGGACCCTGCTGGGCTTCATCCTCCTCGGGCACGGCACGAACCTGCTCCTGCTGGTGGCGGGCGGCGCGCCCGGCGACCCGCCCGTCGTGCGCGCCGGGGACGAGGCGGACGGCGACCGGTTCGCCGACCCCCTGCCGCAGGCCATGGCGCTGACGGCGATCGTCATCACCTTCGGCGTCACGACGTTCCTCCTCGCCCTCGCCTACCGGTCGTGGCGGCTGTCCGGGCACGACGAGGTGCGCGACGACATCGAGGACCGGCGCATCGGCACGGTCGGCGAACGCGCCGACGCCGAGCCCGCCACCCTGCCGCCCGACGACGACCGGCCCGCAGGCCGGGACGGAGGCGCCGGATGACGGACTGGCTCGTCACGCTGCCCGTGCTGCTGCCGCTGCTCGCCGCCGGCGTGTCCCTCGGGCTCGCCCACCGCGCCCTGGCCCAGCGGCTGCTGACGGTCGTCGTGCTGACGGCCGTCCTCGCGGACGCCGTGACGCTGCTGCTGCGCGTGGACGCCGACGGCACGGCGGTGGTCCGGGCCGGCGGCTGGGCGCCGCCGGTCGGGATCGTGCTGGTCGCCGACCTGCTGGCGGCGCTGCTGCTCACCGTGTCGGTGCTGGTGGCGCTCGCGGTGCTGGTGTTCGCGGTGGGGCAGGGCACGGCGGGCGACTCGTCCGAGACGGCGGTGCCGTTCCACCCCGCGTACCTGCTGCTGGTGGCGGGGATCGCGCTCGCGTTCCTGTCGGGCGACCTGTTCAACCTGTTCGTGGCGTTCGAGGTGATGCTCGCCTCGTCGTACGTCCTCATCACGCTGAACGCGGGCGAGGCGCGGGTGCGCGCCGGGATGACGTACCTGATGACGAGCCTCACCTCGTCGCTGCTGTTCCTCACGGCGATCGCGCTCGTGTACGCGGCGACGGGCACCGTGAGCCTCGCGCAGCTCGCGGACCGCACGGCCGGCCTGCCCGGCGGGGTGCGGACGGCGCTGGCCGCGTTCCTGCTGGTCGTCTTCGGGATCAAGGCGGCCGTCGTACCGCTGCACTTCTGGCTGCCGGACGCCTACCCGACGGCACCCGCGCCGATCACCGCAGTGTTCGCGGCGCTGCTGACGAAGGTCGGCGTGTACGCGATGCTGCGCACGCAGACGCTCCTCTTCCCCCGCGACCAGGTGTGGTGGCTGCTCGCGGTGGCGGCCGTCGCGACGATGCTGGTCGGCATCCTCGGCGCCATCGCGCAGGACAACGTGAACCGTCTGCTGTCGTTCACGCTGGTCAGCCACATCGGGTTCATGCTGTTCGGGCTGGCCCTGTCGGACGCGGCCGGGCTCGGCGGGACGATCCTCTACGTCGTCCACCACATCGTCGTGCAGGCGTCGCTGTTCCTCGTCGTCGGGCTCGTCGTCGCGCGGACCGGCACGGTGAAGCTGCACCGGATGGAGGGCGAGGACGGCGCGGGGGGCGGCTCGCCGCTGATGACCGTGCTGTTCCTGCTGCCCGCGCTGTCGCTGGCGGGGCTGCCGCCGTTCTCCGGCTTCATCGCGAAGTTCGCGCTGCTGCGGGCCGGCGCGGCGGACGGCGGGGCCGCCGGCTGGCTGCTGAGCGGCGCGGCACTCGTCACGAGCCTGCTCACCCTGTACGCCATGGTGCGGGTGTGGCGCGCGGTGTCCGCCCCGGCGGCGCGGCCCGCGACGGTGGTGGGCGCCGGGGCGCGGACCCTGACGGTGGGCGCGAGCGCCGGGATGGTGGCGGCCGGCCTCGCGATCGCCGTGTGCGCCGGGCCGCTGTCGGACGTCACCGAGCGGGCCGCGCGCGACCTGGACCGGCCGGACACCTACCGGCGGGCCGTGACGCTGGAGGAGCCGGGATGACGGGCCGTCCGGGCCGGGTGCTGCGCCGACTGCCGGTCCTGCTGTGGCTGCTGGTGCTGTGGGTCGTGCTGTGGGCGTCGCTGAGCTGGGTCGTGGTGCTGGGCGGCCTGGTGGTGGGCGCGGTGGCCGTGGCGGCCTTCCCGATGCCCGAGGTGGGCTCCCGGGCACGGCCGCGCCCGCTGCGGCTGCTGCAGTTGGCCGCGCGGATGCCCGGCGACCTGGTCGTGTCGGCCGTACGCGTGGGGTGGGCCGCCGTGCGGCAGGGGCCGCGCGTGCCGGCGGCGGTCGTCGAGGTGCCGCTCGCCTCCGACAGCGACCTCCTCGTCACGGCGACGGCGGTGCTGACGACCGTGTCGCCCGGCAGCCTGGTGCTGGAGATCGACCGGGCGCGCGGGCAGCTCTACGTGCACGTCCTGCCGGTCGCCGGGCCGCGCGCGGTCGAGGACGGCCGCCGGATGGTCAGGGCGAACGAGCGCGCCGTCGTCCTGGCCCTCGGCCCGCGCTCCGAGGTGCGCGCGGTCGCACGCGCCCTGCACGCCGAACGGGAACGCCGCGGTTCCCGGGGAACGAACCGGGAGGGAAGCCCGTGACCGCCGTCTACGCCGTCGCGCTGGCGCTGGTGTCCGTGGCCGCCGTGCTCACGGTCGTCCGGCTGCTGCGCGGACCGAGCACGCTGGACCGCATCGTCGCCCTGGACGTCCTGGTGACGCTGATCGTCACCGGCGTCGCCATCGACGTGGCGGCGCGCGGCGACCTGGCGGCCGTGCCGCTGCTGCTGGTCCTCGCGCTGCTCGGCTTCATCGGGTCGATCACGGCGGCGCACCTCGTCGAGCAGCGGGAGGACCTGCGGTGAGCACGCTGCTGGACGTCCTCACCGGGGTCCTCGCCATCGTCGGCGCGCTGTTCTGCGTCCTGGCGGCGGTGGGCGTGCTGCGGTTCCCCGACCCGATCAGCCGCCTGCACGCGGCGGCCAAGGCGCAGACCCTCGGGGTGCTGCTCGTACTGCTCGGCGTCGCGCTCCAGACACCCGTCAAGGAGGCGGTCGTCCTGGCGCTGGTCGTGCTGTTCCAGCTCGTGACGGTGCCCGTGCTGGGGCAGGTGGTGGGGCGTACGGCCTACCGCACGGGCGTCGTACGGCGGGCGTCGCTCACGGTGGACGAGCTGGCCGGCCGGCTGGAGGCCGACGCGGCGGACGAACGGGAGCGGGGCACGGCCGGCCGGCCGCCGGGCGCGGGGCCGCCCCGGTGACACCGGCGGCGCGTCAGATGGCGGCCGTCTCCACCGTGCACAGCGGGTCGGCGTGGAACGGCGCGAGCTGCTCGTCGGTCGCACCGGCGTCCGTGACGAGGGTCCAGGGCCGGTCGAACGTCGCCCACCAGTGGGAGTTCTCACGGCCGAGCTTCCCCGCGTCCGCGAGGACGTACAGCTCGCGGGAGCGGTCGATCATGAGCTGCTTGAGCGCCGTCTGCTCCGGCCTGGCCTCGCAGATGCCCCGGCCGGCCACCACCCCGTCCGCGCCGAGGAACGCCGCGTCGGCGGTGAGGCGCGACACGGCCGCCTCGGCGAGCGGGCCGACCATGCCGAGGCTGAGGGGCCGCACGGTGCCGCCGAGGACGACCAGCTCGATGCCGGGCACACCGGCCAGGATGTTGATCGACGTGAGGCCGGGTGTCGCGACCGTCAGGCCGCCGCGGGCGGCGAGCCGGCCGGCCAGGGCGCCGACCGTCGTGCCCGCGTCCAGGAGGACCAGGCCGCAGCCGGCCGCGTGCCGGTCGGCTGCGCGGGCGATGGCGGCCTTCTCGGGGCCGGCGAGGTGCTCCCGCTCCTGCAGCGGCTGCTCCTCCTGCGGCCCCGGGGACACCGCGCCGCCGTAGGTGCGGACGATCTGCCCGTCCCGGGAGAGACGGCCCAGGTCGCGGCGGATCGTCGACTCGGAGACGCCGTAGCGCTCCGCCAGTTCGGCGACCGCGATGGGCCGCACCTGCAGCAGGTCCCGGATCTCGCCGCGCCTGGCCGCCCCGCTCAGCATGCTGTGCCACCTCTCCCCTGGCGCCGCCCGCCGGGCGGCGCCGTCGTCGTGCCGGTCACGCCGCGGCGTCGCCGCCCGGCGCCAGTTCGACGGCCTGCCGCAGCGCCTCGACCATGCTGGCCTCGTCGGCGCGGCCGGTGCCGGCGATGTCGAAGGCCGTGCCGTGGTCCACGCTGGTGCGGATCACGGGGAGGCCGACGGTGATGTTCACGCCCGCGTCGAGGCCGAGGACCTTCACCGGGCCGTGGCCCTGGTCGTGGTACATGGCGACGACGAGGTCGAAGTCGCCGCGCACGGCGCGGAAGAACACCGTGTCGGCGGGCAGCGGGCCGCGGGCGTCGATGCCGTCGGCGCGCACCGCCTCGACGCCGGGCACCACCTTGGACTCCTCCTCGCCGTGGCCGAACAGGCCGTTCTCACCGGCGTGGGGGTTGATGCCGCACACGGCGATGCGCGGGTTCGCGATCCCGGCGGCGGTGAGGGTGGCGTGGCCGCGGCGGATCGTGCGCTCCACGAGGCCCGGCTCGATGCGGGCGACGGCGTCGACGAGGCCGATGTGCGTCGTCACGTGGATGACGCGCAGCTTGGGCGCGGACAGCAGCATCGACACCTCCTCGGTGCCGGTGAGCTTGGCCAGCAGCTCGGTGTGGCCGGGGAACTTGTGCCCGGCGGCGTGCAGGGCCTCCTTGTTGAGGGGGGCCGTGCAGATGGCGGCGACGCGGCCCTCGGAGGCGAGGCGCGTGGCGACCTCTATGTAGCGGTAGGCGCCCTCGCCCGCGACCGGGGACAGGGTGCCGAACGGCAGGTCGGCGGGGATGTTGCCGAGGTCGACGCAGTCGATGGTGCCGGGCTGCCAGGCGGCCTGCTCCGGGCCTTCGACGGGGTTCACGGTCAGGCTGACGCCGGAGATCTCGATGGCGCGGCGCAGCCGGGCCGCGTCGCCCACCACGAGCGGGCGGAACGGCAGCCGGGCCGCGTCACCGGCCAGGGCCTTGACGACGACCTCGGGACCGACGCCCGCGGCGTCTCCCATGGTGATGGCGACTACGGGATGGGACATGGTGCCAGCTTTCCTGAGAAGTGACGGGGAGGACAAATCAGTGGGCGGAGGACGCCGTTGGGGCGTCGTCCGGGCGGCCGGGGGCGGCCGGGGCGCCGGGCAGCGCGCCGACGACGCGCAGCAGGGTGCCCGCGTCGCCGAACGCGCCGGCCTTGGTGATGACGGGCAGCCCGTCGTGGGTGCGCATCAGGACGACGCCGGGTTCGGCCTCGCCGTGGACGGTGAGGCTGTGCACGCCGGCGGCGAGGAGGACGGCGCGGGCCGTCTCGCCGCCGGTGACGAGCAGGGTCCCGGCCGCGTGGAGCGCGGGGCGGACCGCGCGGGCCACCCCGGCGGCGATGTCGGCGGCGCGGTCGGGGCGCACCGGCTCGTCCGGGTCGGGGAAGACGACGGCGTGCCGGCCGGCGAGCAGGGCCTCGGTGACGGCGGCCGTGACGGCGGCGGTCGCGTCGCCGGCGTCCGGGTCCGTGAGGGGCACGGGCACGGCCGCCGCGGGCAGGCCGGTGACCAGGGCGTCGCGCTGGGCGCGGGCGAGGTCGCTGCGGCTGCCGACGCAGACGAGGGCCGGGCGGCGGGCGCCGCCGGGGGCGGCCTCCGCCGTGTCCGGGCCGGTGTTGTGCGCCGTCATGGCGGCGGGCGCGGCGGGGAAGCCGGTGAGCCGGTGGGCGAGACCGCCGGAGCCGACCAGCAGCACCGGCAGGTCGGCGCAGGCCCGTACCGTCGCGGCCAGGTCGTCGTCGGTCTCGGCGTCCACGACGACGGCGTCCGTGCCGGCGTCGATGGCGGCCGTGAGGGCGCGGACGGCGGCCCCGGCGGTGCGCAGTGCGGCGAGCGGCAGCGCGGTGACCGTGAGGCCGGCCGCCGTGAGCTGGCCGGCGAGGGGCCGCCGGCCGGGGTGGCGGTCCTCGACGGGCTGCCCGTCGATCAGGACCCGCCCGTCCCGGACGGTACGGCCCGTCGCGGGGAAAGCGGGGGCGACGACGGCCAGGTGGCGGCGGCCCGTGCGGCGGGCGAGGGCGGTGAGGCAGCCCGCGGTCTCGGGGCCGATGTTGCCGCGCAGGGTGGAGTCGATCTTCTTGTAGACGAGGGTGCCGGGTCCCGCGCGGTCGACGACCGCGGCGGCCAGCCGTTCCGCCGCCTCGGCGGGCAGGTAGCGGCTGTCGGCGTCCACGGCCACCACGGTGCTGTCGGGCCAGGGCGCGGTGGCGTCCAGGACGACGGTGGTGGCGGCGCGGTCGGCGAGCGCCACGGCGCTGTCGGCCGCTCCCGAGAGGTCGTCCGCGATGATCAGGACGGCGGGGGACGCTGCGGGGGCGGTCATGCGCGCTCACTCCCGTGCGCGGCGGTCCGCGGGGTGCCGGGCGCCGGCTTCGGGGCGGGCGCGGCTCCGCCGTCGCCGGCCGCCGGCGCGGTCGCGGTGTCCGCCGGGTACTCGTCGGGGTGGCGGCGCTGGAGCCGCTTGTAGTAGGCGAGGGTGACGACCGGCACGAGCAGCGACGTGACGACGACGGCGGCGGCGACGAGGACGGTCGCCTTCTCGGCCGCCTCCTCGTAGACGGGGTTGGCCGCGGCGACCAGGGCCGGGACGGCGGCGGCGTTGCCCGCCGTGCTGGCGGCGGCGAGGCCGGCGAGTCCGCTGCCGCCGACGAGGCGGTCGGCCGTGAACAGGGTCGTGCCGCTCACGAGCAGGACGAACAGGCCGAGCCCGATGCCGAGCAGACCGGCGGTCCAGACGGTCTCCAGGTCGATGCCGGTGCCGAGCGCGAACCCGAAGAACGGGATGCACACGGGGACGGCGGGGGCCAGGAACCGGCGCATGTCGGGGTCGAGGTTGCCGAGGATCATGCCGATCAGGAGGGGCAGGATCGCGCCGAGCATCGTCTGCCACGGGAACGAGGAGAGACCGGCGACGCCCAGGGTCACCATGGTGAGGAACGGCCCGGACTCCAGGCTCATCAGGGAGTACGCGGCGGCGTCCTTGGAGCGGCCGAACTGGCCCATCAGCGCCATGTAGAGGCCGCCGTTGGTGTCGTTCAGCGCGGCGACGACGGCGAGGGTGGAGATGCCGGCGAACGCGCCGCCGTCCACCGGGGTCTCGCCGATGAAGTGCCCCAGCACGACGCCGACGACGATCGCGATGACCGCCTTCGTGACGAGGAGCACGCCGCCCTTCTTCAGGATGTAGGGCGTCGTGCGGACATCGATCGTGGCGCCCATGCACACGTAGAACACGGCCAGGATCGTCAGCGAGCCCGAGAACAGCGCTCCGGTGAACGAGCCGAAGAACTCGCCCGTCCCCGAGTGCGCGGTATTGATCACCGCACCGAGGAGGAGCGGTACCAGCATCATCCCGCCGGGAACGCGCTCCACGGTTGCCTTGATCGGAATCGACATGGTGTGCGGCCTGCCTTCCATCCACTTCTTCGTAGACCGGCCCTCACGAGTCGGCACGCGGGCGACCCTACGACTGCATGCGCGTTTCGCGCAAGCTGCGCACTTCGCGCACTCGGGGTGGGCGGGACGTCCGGTTTCGGTCACATGGTCGCTCGGGTGGTTTGCACCGTTCCAGCGCGTTCACCCGATGTGGGAGCACGGAAACACACCGCAGCCGGACCGAGGAGGACGACATGGCTGTGCGCTGGGACAAGGAACGGGTGCGCGAGCAGGCCGCCGAGGAGATCGCACGGAGCGACCCGGGCGAACGGCCGCTCGTCACGTTCCACGCGATCGGCGCCTCGCGCCCGCCGGGCACGCGCTCACGACTGCTGTCCGGCGTCGTCGGGACGCTGCGCCGGACCCTGTCCAAGGACTGCTTCGTCTCCCTGACGGAACGGACCGTCGTCATCCACGCGACCGGCGGATTCCGCTACCCCGGGCCGCGCACCCGCGTCCACACACTGCTCCGCACCGACCACGGCACGCTCGTGGAGGAGGCCGGCAGGGGACGGCTGTACAGCCACGTGCGGCTCGCGCTGCCGTACGGGGAGGGATCGCTGGAGTGCCAGGTCGCGCACTACTGGCAGCCGGAACTCGACCGCTTCGTCGAGGAACTCACGGGCGCGCCCGTCCGCTGAGCCCCGCGCCCTGACCCGGGCTACGGTGACGGCATGCCGGAACTGCCGGATGTCGAGGGCTTCCGCCGCGTCCTGCGGGACCACGGCACGGGCCGCCGCGTCGAACGCCTCACGGTCAGGGACGACGGCGTGTTGCGCGAAGTGAGCACGCGCCGGTTCCGGCGGGCCGTCCGGGGCCGGTGTCTCGGCACTCCGGAACGGCACGGGAAGTGGCTCATCGCCCCCACCGACGCGGGGCCGACGCTCCTGCTGCACTTCGGGATGACCGGCCGCCTCGTCCCGGCCGCCGCGGGCGACCCGTTGGAGCGGGCCGACCGCGTCGTGTTCGGCCTGTCCGGCGGAGGCGAGCTGCGCTTCCGCGACCAACGGAAACTGCGCGGCATCTGGCTCGCCCCGACCGCCGGCGACATCGCGCGCCTCCTGGCCGGGCAGGGACCCGACGCGGCGGCCGTCGGCGGCCCCGGCCTCGTGCGGCGCCTCGCACGGCGGCGCGGCGGCCTGAAGAGCGCGCTCCTCGACCAGTCCGTCGTGGCCGGCCTCGGGAACCTGCTGGCCGACGAGCTGCTGTGGCGGGCGCGCCTCCACCCCGCCCGCCGCGCGGACGGCCTGACGGCCCCCGAGCGCCGCCGTCTCGCCGGCGCGCTCCCGCGCGTCCTGGACGCCGCCGTCGCGGCCGGGCGCGTGCCGCCGCGCGACGACTGGCTCACCGGCCGGCGCGACGACCCCGACGGCGGCCGGTGCCCGCGCACCGGGGACCGTCTCGCGCGCGGCCGCGTCGCCGGCCGGACCACCGTCTGGTGCCCGCGCTGCCAGCCCGCCCCGGACCGCTGACCGGCACGGGTTACGGTCTACCCGGCGGGCCCGCGGCGACGCGGCCCGCACAGCACGACGGCACGGCGCGGAAGGTTCCATGGTGACGAAGATCCTGGTGACGGGGGGTGCCGGCTTCGTCGGCTCGGCGTACGTGCGCGGTCTGCTCGGCCCCGGCGGCCCCGGCGGTGTCGCGGTCACCGTCCTCGACGCGCTCACCTACGCGGGCAACCGCGCCAACCTCGACCCGGTGCGCGACCACCCCGGCTTCCGCTTCGTGCACGGCGACATCCGCGACGCGGTCCTCGCCGGGCGGCTCGCGGCCGAGCACGACGAGGTGGTGCACTTCGCCGCCCAGTCGCACGTGGACCGCTCGATCCACGACGCCGACCCGTTCGTCTCGGCCAATGTGCTCGGCACGCAGGTCCTCCTCGACGCGGCACGGCACGGCGGGGTGCGGCGGTTCGTGCAGATCTCCACCGACGAGGTGTACGGCTCCCGCGCCACCGGCTCGTGGACCGAGACGGCACCGCTGAACCCGTCCTCCCCGTACGCGGCGTCGAAGGCGGCGGCCGACCTCCTGGTGCTCGCCGAGCACCGGACGCACGGCACGGACGTACGGATCACCCGCTGCTCGAACACGTTCGGCCCCTACCAGTTCCCCGAGAAACTGATCCCGTCGTTCGTGATCCGGCTGCTGGAGGGCCGGGACGTGCCGCTGTACGGGGACGGCCTGCACGTCCGGGACTGGCTGCACGTCGACGACCACGTGCGGGCCGTCGAACTGGTGCGCACCGGCGGGCGGCCCGGCGAGATCTACAACATCGGCGGCGGCACCGAGCTGACCAATCGCGAGCTGACGGGGCTGCTGCTTGACGCCTGCGACGCCGGCCCCGAGCGGATCCGCCACGTCACCGACCGCAAGGGGCACGACCGCCGCTACTCGGTGGACTGCGCGAAGATCGCCGCCGAGCTGGGGTACGCGCCGCGCGCCGCCTTCCACGCGGCGCTCGCGTCGACCGTCGCGTGGTACCGCGCGAACCGGGCGTGGTGGGAGCCGCTGAAGGCGCGCGCCGAGGCGTGAGCCGCCGTGCGGCTCAGCCGAGAGCCGTCACGGCGACCCGCAGGTCCGCGACCAGGCCGTCGTAGGCGGCGGCGCGGTCGCTGTCGTCGGCGCGCAGGACGGCGGAGGGGTGGATCGTCGCGACGAGGCGGGTGCCGTCGTCCGCGCCGGGCAGCGGGCGCAGGACGCCGCGTTCCCTGGTGACCCGGAAGGACGAGCCGAGCAGCGCCCTGCCGGCCGTCGCGCCGAGGGTGACGACGACCTCGGGGGCGACCTGGCGCAGCTCCGCGTCGAGCCAGGGCCGGCAGGCGGACATCTCGCGCAGGGTCGGCGACTTGTGGATGCGCCGCTTGCCGCCGCCCGGACGGGTGAACTTGAAGTGCTTCACCGCGTTGGTGAGGTAGGTGTGGTCCGGGTCGATCCCGGCGTCCTCGGTGGCGCGGGCGAGCAGTCGGCCGGCGGGGCCGACGAACGGCTCGCCCGCGCGGTCCTCCTGGTCGCCCGGCTCCTCCCCGACGAGCATGAGGCGCGCCCGCGTGTCACCGGCGCCGAACACGGTCTGCGAGGCGCCCTCGAACAGGGGGCAGCCGTGGCAGTCGGCGGCGGCGCGGCGCAGGGCTGCGAGACCCGCGTTCAGGCGGGGCAGGTAGGGGGCGGCGTCGTACCGGCCCGGACCGGCCGCCTCGTCGGTTCGCTGCTGCATGCCGACCCGGGTACCCCTCCCCCGGGGTTTCACCCATCGCGCCAGCGACCGCGCGGCGGACGGACGTTCCGCCCGCAGACGTGCCACAGTGCCCGGGGGAGAAGTCCCGATCGGGCAGGACGACGAACCAGCAGGCCGGGGCGGAGCCCATGAACCTCTCCAGGATGACGGGCCTCCACAGTCCGGAGGACGGCCACGCGTACCCCGTACGAAGGGACGCAGCCGGGAGTCCGTCAGTGCACGCGCTCCCCGCACTCGGTCGGCAGCAGCAGGGCGCCGCGCGGCAGTTCACCGGGGTGACGGCCGGTCACCCGCAGGCACGCATCGGGCGAGCCCTGCACGGGCGGGTAGTCGAGAAAGACGCCGCCGAGCGGGGTGGCGGTGCCGGCGAAGAGCATCTCGGCTGCCTGTACGCCCTCGGGGAGACGGCCGGCCAGTGTGCCGAAGGCCGCCGTGTCCCCGCCCTCGGCGACGCACTCGACGACCTCGAAACGCCAGTGGGCGGCCGCTTCGGCCAGCAGTGACCTGCCCCGTCCGCCGAGCCCGGCGAGGAAACCGGCCCGTGCCCGCAGGTGGTGGGCGATGGCGCAGCAGACGGGCACGCCGGCGCCGTCCCGCGTGTACCCGGCATGCGGATGGAACGACAGGGCGTCGTCGAGGAGCAGCAGGGCCGTGTCCCGCGCGGCCGGGTGCCCCAGCCGCGCGATGTCGAGGAGCAGCGGGGTCGCCGCGACCGCGGCGGGGAACACCGCGGCGCTGTGGCCGTGGACGATTCCGCCGCCGCCGAGCCGTGATCCCGCGTCCGCCGCCTGGAGGAGATTCGTCGCGGTGGCCAGCGCGCGCAGACCACCGGCGGCGCGCTCCGGCAGGTACCGGTCGGGGTGACCCGGTATGGCGGCCCAGTCCACCGCGTCGATCGCGTCCAGCACAGCCGGATCCTCGCACGCGGCCGCCGCCCGAGGCCCCGGGGGTGGCGGGAATCAGCCCTGACGACGGCGGCCGGGCTCTTCCCGCCGGTCAGCAGGTCGGGCGGCCCGCACCGCTGGGTGTCGCCCCTGACCGCTGTGTCGTGGGGCAGGGTGCCGCCGGGGTCTGCCACCGCTTCTTCGACGGTGCCCCGGACCCGGGCCGCCCCCTCAGCGCAGCGGCAGGTCCTGTCCGTGTTCGTGCGGTGCCCGGGGGCCGGTCCAGCGGCGGTCGGCCGCGCTGATCGGCACGTCGTTGATGCTCGCCTCGCGGCGGCTCATCAGGCCGCTGTCGGCGAACTCCCACTGCTCGTTGCCGTGGCTGCGATACCACTGCCCCGCGGCGTCGTGCCACTCGTACTGGAACCTGACGGCGATGCGGTTCCAGTGGAAGGCCCACAGGCTCTTGCGCAGCACGTAGTCCCGTTCGCGCTCCCACTTGCGGGTGAGGAAGGCGACGATCTCGTCGCGGCCGGCGAGGAAGACGTCCCGGTTGCGCCAGACCGAGTCCTCCGTGTAGGCGAGGGCGACCCGGTGGGCGTCACGGGTGTTCCAGGCGTCCTCGGCGGCCTGGACCTTGGCGAGGGCGCCGTCCAGGTCGAACGGCGGGAGGGGCGGGCGGGAGGCGGGCATGGCGATGACGCCCTTTCGTGTCGGCGGAGGCGGGGACGGTCGGTGGAGCCGCCCCCAACCCAACGGTTGTAAAGCGATGCAACCGTGAGAAGACTGGCAGGGTCCCCCTCCGCTGTCAACGCGGGGAAGGCCCGACGAGCGGGGCTGCGGCGATAGGGTCACCCCATGGGGACGAGCCCGCCGCTCCTGGGCGAACCGCTGCCGGTCGAGCTGATGAACACCGTCTGGGCCGACCGCGACGGCATCCACGACGCGCTGCGCGACACCGCCGGCACCGCCGCCTGGCTGCGTGCCGTCGCCCCGCGGCTCGCCCCGCTCACGGCCGGCGACGTGGACGCCCTGTCCCCCGACGACCTGCGCACGCTGACGGAGCGGCTGCGCGGACTGCGCGACGCGCTGCGGCGGCTGGCCGCCGAGGCGACCGGTGACCCCCGGCCCGCCGCCGCCTCGCCCGCCGGACTGGCCGCCGCCGTCGCCACCCTCAACGAGGCCGCCGGCGCGGTGCCGCACTGGTCAGCCCTGGTCTGGCCCCCCGGCGGGCAGCCCGCGCGCCTCACCCGCACCGGCGGCGACGCCCCGGCAGCGGCACTGTCGGCCCTCGCGGAGGAGGCGATCGCGCTGTTCGGCCAGGGCGGCGACCGGCTGCGGCTGCGCTCCTGCCTCGCCCCCGGGTGCGTCCTCTACTTCCTCAAGGACCACCCGCGCCGCGAGTGGTGCTCCCCCACATGCGGCAGCCGGGTCCGCGCCCGACGCCACTACCACCGCCACCGACGCCCGCCGACCTGACGGCCGCTCCGCCCCGCACCGTGCGTGTCGGCGCGTGAGGCGGCCGGCGTCCGGCGTGTACTGGGGGAATGGCGCAGATGCCGAGGGCCGTCCCGCCCATGCTGGCCGTGGACGGCGATCCGCCCAGCGGGCCGTGGGCCTACGAGTACAAGTGGGACGGCTACCGCTGCTGCCTGCGCGTGGCACCGACCGGCGAGGCCCGGCTCACCAGCCGCAACGGCAACGACTTCACCGCCGCCTACCCCGAGGTCGCCGCCGCGGCCGGCCGCGCGCTCGGCGGGCGCGCCGCCGTGCTCGACGGCGAACTGGTCGCCCCCGACTCCGCCGGGCGGCCCGACTTCGGACGCCTGCAACGGCGGCACCAGCGGCGTCCGTCCCCCCGGCTGCTGGCCGAGATCCCCGTCGTCCTCTTCGCGTTCGACCTGCTGCGCCTCGGCACGGACGACCTGCTGGACGCCCCCTACACCGACCGCCGCGCGGCCCTGGACGGGCTCGGACTCGACGCGGAACACCGGGAGTTCGCCGTCCCCCGGTACTACACGGCCCGGGACGCCGAACCGGCCGAGCTGATCGAGGCGGCGCGCCGGGGCGGCATCGAGGGGATCGTCGCGAAGCGCCTCGACTCCCGCTACCTGCCGGGGCGGCGTTCCGCGCTGTGGGTGAAACGCCCCCTGTTCACCGCGCGGGAGGCCGTCGTGGGCGGCTGGCAGCCGGGCGAGGGGCACCGCTCGGGAGCCATCGGATCGCTGCTGCTCGGGGCGTACGACACGGCCGGCCGGCTGCGGTACATCGGCCACGTCGGCACCGGCTTCTCCGACGCGGCGCTCGCCGACCTCGCCGACCGGCTCGCGCCCCTCGCGCGCGCCGGCAGCCCGTTCGACGAGCCGGTCCCCCGCGAGCGCGCCCGCCGCGCGCGCTGGGTCGAACCCGTCCTGGTCGGTGACGTCGCGCACCGCACGTGGACGCGCGACGGACGGCTTCGGCACGCCGTGTGGCGCGGGCTGCGCGCCGACGTGGAGCCCGCCGGCGTCACCCTGCCGGACGACCGCTGACGCGGGCGCCCGGCCCACGGCCGTGTCCGCGCCGTCTGGTAGAACGGCGGGCCCCGGGGACCCGCGCGACGGGTGCCCCCGCGTACCGTTCCGCCCGGAGGAAACACCGTGATACAGCACATGCCCGACGACTGGTGGCGCGAGTCCGTCGTCTACCAGGTGTACGTCCCCAGTTTCGCCGACGCGGACGGCGACGGCGTGGGGGACCTCCCGGGCATCACCGGCCGTCTCGGCCACCTGGCGGACCTCGGCGTCGACGCCGTGTGGCTCACGCCGTTCTACCCCTCCCCCTGGGCCGACGCCGGCTACGACGTGGCCGACCACCGCGACGTCGACCCGCGCCACGGCACGCTGGACGACTTCCGCGCCCTCCTCGCGCGGGCGCACGACCTGGGGCTGCGCGTCATCGTCGACATCGTGCCCAACCACTGTTCCGACCGGCATCCGTGGTTCCGCGAGGCGCTGGCCGCGCCGCCCGGCTCGCCCGCGCGCGACCGGTTCGTGTTCCGCGACGGCCGCGGCGAGCACGGTGAACTGCCGCCGGCCGACTGGCAGTCCAAGTTCGGCGGCCCCGCGTGGACCCGTGTGCCCGACGGCCAGTGGTACCTGCACATCTTCGCCGCCGAGCAGCCCGACCTGAACTGGGAGAACCCGGACGTCGCCGCCGAGTTCGCCGACATCCTGCGGTTCTGGCTCGACCTCGGCGTCGACGGGTTCCGCGTCGATGTGGCGCACGGCCTGCGCAAGGACCTCGTACCGCCGCTGCGCGACACGTACGGCCGGGACAGCGCGCCGCTCAACGCCCCGCCGGAGGGCGGCGACCACCCGTTCTGGGACCGCGACGAGGTGCACGAGATCTACCGCGCCTGGCGCAAGCTCACCGACACCTACGAGCCCGAGCGGATCATGGTCGCCGAGGCCGGGGTGAGCGCGCGGCGGCTGCCCCTGTACACCCGGCAGGACGAGCTGCACCAGGCGTTCAATTTCTTCTTCCTGCGCTGTCCCTGGGGCGCCGACGACTTCCGCGAGGTCATCGGGACGTCCCTCGACGGCGCCCGCGCCGTCGGGACGCTGCCCACCTGGGTCCTGTCCAACCACGACGTGGTCCGCCACACCTCCCGCTACGCCCTCCCCGCGGGCACCGACCACGCGGCGTGGCTGGCGAACGGCGGGCGGGAGCCGGCCCCCGACACGGCCCTCGGGGAGCGCCGGGCGCGCGCCGCCGCGCTGCTGTGCCTCGCGCTGCCCGGCACCGGCTACCTCTACCAGGGCGAGGAACTGGGGCTGCCGGAGGTCACCGACCTCCCGCCGGACGCCCTGCGCGACCCGATGTGGGAGCGCACCGGCCACCGGGTGAAGGGGCGCGACGGCTGCCGCGTACCGCTGCCGTGGACGGCGGACGGCCCGTCGTACGGCTTCGGTCCCGGCGCGGTGAGCTGGCTGCCGCAGCCCCCGGGCTGGGGCGAGCGGTCGGTGGCCGCGCAGACCGGGCGGGACGGGTCGTTCCTGGAGCTGTACCGGGAGGCGCTGCGGCTGCGGCGTGCGGCGCGCGGCGACGTGTCGTTCACCTGGCTGCCCGCGCGGGACGGGGAGCTGGCGTTCCGCAAGGGCGCCTGGCTCGTGTGCCGGGTCAACTTCGGCGCGGCGCCCCTGCCGCTGCCCGCCGGCGAGCGTCCGCTGCTGGCCAGCGGGCCGCTCGCGGACGGCCCGGGCGGTCCCGAGCTGCCGCCGGACACGGCCGTTTGGCTTGCCGAGGGGCAGCACCCCGCCCGCTGAGCCGCGCGCCGGCGGGCCGTCTCGCCTACGGTGGGGACGGTCCGTCAGCACAAGTGAGCGACAGCGCGGGAGAGCCGGATGAGCGACAGGGACAGTCACACGGAACGCGGCGGGGGCGGTGACGGCGACACGTGGGACGTGATCGTCGTCGGCGCCGGCCCGGTCGGGGAGAACGTGGCCGACCGCACGAGCGCCGCCGGCCTGCGCACGGCGATCGTGGAACGCGAGCTGGTCGGCGGCGAGTGCTCGTACTGGGCGTGCATCCCGAGCAAGGCGCTGCTGCGGCCCTCGGCCGCCCTGGACGCGGCCCGCGCCGTGCCAGGTGCGCGGGAGGCGGTGGGCGACGGGCGGCTCGACGCGGCGGCGGTCCTGGCCCGGCGCGACAGCTTCACCAGCGGGTGGCGTGACGACGGGCAGGTCGAGTGGCTCGGCTCGGCCGGGATCGAGCTGATCCGGGGCGAGGCGCGGCTGGCCGGCCCGCGCCGGGTCGTCGTGGGCGACCGGACGCTGACGGCCCGGCACGCCGTGGCCGTCTGCCCGGGCAGCGAGGCGCGGCTCCCGTCGATCCCGGGGCTCGCGGACGCGCGGCCGTGGACGAGCCGCGAGGCGACGTCGGCGAAGGACGTCCCGGGCCGGCTCGCCGTCGTCGGCGGGGGTGTCGTCGGCGCGGAGATGGCCGCCGCGTGGGCCGGCCTCGGGTCGAAGGTGACGCTGCTGATGCGCGGTGAGCGCCCGCTGCCGCGCATGGAGCGGTTCGCCGGCGACCTGGTGGCCGGCGGGCTGACGGCGCGCGGCGTGGACGTGCGGCCCGGCACGTCGGTGACGGAGGTGCGCCGCCCCGACCCGGCGGGGCCGGTGACGCTGATCCTGGACAGCGGGGACGGCGGGGACGGCGGCGAACTGGTCGCCGACGAGGTGCTGTTCGCGACCGGCCGGGCGCCGCGCACCGGCACGCTCGGGCTGGAGAGCGTCGGCCTCGAACCGGGATCCTGGCTGACGGTGGACGACACGCTCCTCGTGGACGGCGTGGACGGCACCTGGCTGTACGCGGCGGGCGACGTGAACCACCGCGCGCTCCTCACCCACCAGGGCAAGTACCAGGCCCGGATCGCGGGTGACGCGATCGCGGCCCGCGCGCAGGGCCGTCCGGTCCCGGCGACGGCGCGGGCCGACGCGTTCGCGGTGCCGCAGGTCGTCTTCACCGAGCCGGAGGTGGCGTCCGTGGGCCTGACGGCCGAGGCGGCGAAGGCGGCGGGCCGCCGGTTCCGGTGTGTGGACTACGACCTCGGCAGCGTCTCGGGCGCCGCCCTGCGCGCCGACGGCTACACGGGCCGGGCGCGCATCGTGGTGGACGAGGACCACGAGGTGCTGATCGGCGCGACCTTCACCGGCCCGGACGCGGGCGAACTGCTGCACGCGGCGACGATCGCGATCGTCGGCGAGGTGACGATCGACGACCTGTGGCACGCGGTCCCGGCATTCCCGACGGTGAACGAGGTGTGGCTGCGCCTGCTGGAGACCTACCGCGACTCCTGACCGCCAAGCCCGCCGGCCCTCTTCCTCACCGCATCCACGCGGTCGGGAAGGGGGCCGCCGGCGGAAGCGTGCACCCGCCGTGCCGCGAGGCGAACCGCACGAACGCCGACCAGTCCGCGCGACCGACCACGAAGGCCGGGCGACCCACGTCCTTGGAATCCCGCACATGGACAGCCCGCGCGGCGAACGCGACATCGACGCAACTGTCGCCCTGACCACCGGCGTTCCCGTACAGCCACTCCGTGTACGTGGTGAGCGGGTCGTCAGGAGGGCTGCAGGCCGAGGAGGATCGCGCGTTCGATGGGGGTCGGGTCGGTTCCGGACAGGTCGAGTGTGCCCGTCGGCAGCAGGGGTGGCTGGCCCATGAAGCGTGGCACCGTGCCGTGGTGCGGCTGTGCCGCGTGCACCAGGAAGGGGTGGCACAGGAACACGTCGCCCGCCGCGCCGGTGGCCGTCACCTCGGGTCGGCCCTCGGTCGCGGGCACCACGTCGCCGCACAGCGGGAACCACGGCCGTCCCGCCGTGCCCGCGTCCGCGAGGAACGGCGGGACGTCCAGGTGGGAGCCGACCCTGACGCGGGTCGGGGCGTCGTCCGGGCCGACGTCGGAGAACAGGAACAGCATCAGCAGCGCCCGGCCGCGCGAGTCGATGCTCACGCGCGGCTCCCCCGCGTCGCCGGCGAAGCTGCCCTCCAGGTGCCAGCCGTCGTCGCCCGGCGGCTGTGCGCTGGGGAAGCGGACGGGGAACGTGCCGATCCCGCCGGGCGCCACCCACCGGCCCGGGCCGACGAGCCGGTCGAACGCCGCGTGCAGGACCGGCATGTTGGCCGCGGCGCGGAACGGCGGGGTGGCGAACCCGCCGAGCCGGACGACGGGTTCCGTCCAGGTGGCGGGATCGTCCGGGTCGCAGCCGGTCGCGTGCCACAGCTCGGCGCGGCACGCGTCGACGAGGTCGGCCGGGACGGCCCCCGGCAGATGGACGAAACCGTCCCGAACGAACGTCTCGACGTCGTCGTCCGTCAGCATCGGCGCTCCTCGCGCGGGTGGGGATACGTACCCGCGAGCGTGACGCCGTGGCGGGGGCGGCGCAACGGTTTTTCGTACGGGCGGCCGAGCGTCACTCGTCCAGGTAGGGCGCGCACAGGTCCTCGACCGTGTCGTCCAGGTCGTCCCCGTACAGCCGGGCGATCTCGCAGAACGTCTGCATCGCCTCCCCTGCGTCCGAGTCGGGCGGGATCGTCGGGAGTTCGGGGAGCACGTCGCCGCCGGGGTCCTCCGTTTCCGCGCCGCCGCCGTCCTCGCTGTCGTCGCGGAGGTCGTCCGTGCCCGGGACCTGGTCGGTGGTCCCGCCGGACGGGACCTCGTCGCCGGTGGGCAGCGGGTCGGTCAGGCCGGCGTCGGGCGACGGCCGGGTGAGGTCCGTGTCCGGCTCCGGGGCGTCGACCCCGGCCGACGGCGCGGGAGCGGCGTCCCCGCCGTCCGGGTCCTGCGCGGCCACGCCACCGCAGGCGGCTGTGCCCAGCAGGAGGGCCGTCGCCAGCCCCAACGTCCTTGTGCGCGTGCGCATACGATCCCTCCGCGCGGGGTCGGATCATCTGTCCGCACGTCACTCTGTCAGACGGCGCGCCCCACGTCCGCCGCCCCCACAGGACATCCACGCGGACCGCACCGGCGGGAGAGCATGCGCTCCGGGCGCCGGTTGTCGGTGGCACCGCTTAGAGTCGGACGCATGGCAGCTCCCGCGGACCGTCCGCGCCCCGAGCCGGGGCACACCGATGCGAGCAGCGTGCGGGTCGACAGCTGGGTCTGGTCCGTACGCCTGGCGAAGACCCGTTCCGCCGCCGCCTCCGCCTGCCGTGGCGGACACGTCAAGGTCAACGGGGAGCGGGTCAAGCCCGCGCAGCCCGTCCGGGTCGGCGACGAGGTCCGCGTCCGGCAGGGCGAGCGGGAGCGGATCGTGTTCGTGAAGCGGCTGCTCAGCAAGCGGGTCGGCGCCCCGGTCGCGGTCGAGGCGTACGTGGACAACAGCCCGCCGCCCCCGCCCCGCGTCGAGGCGCCCGCCCCGGTCGGGCTGCGCGACCGGGGCGCGGGCCGTCCGACCAAGCGGGAGCGCCGCCAGCTCGACCGGCTGCGCGGCGCCTGACCGGCCGGGCGGTCAGTCCGTCACGTCGCTGTCGGGCCGTCGCGCGGTGTCGGCGTACTCGGGGTGCCGGTCCAGCCATGCCGCGATGAACGGGCAGGCGGCGATCGCCGTGAGGCCCCGTTCGCGCGCGTCGTCCAGGGCGGCGCGGGCGAGCGCGCTGCCGACACCGCGTCCCTCGTAGGCGTGGTCCACCTGGGTGTGCGGGTAGATCACCTGCCGGTCGTCCCGCAGGTAGTCGGCGAACCCCGCCACCGTGTCGCCGTCCCGCGCCTCGAAGCGGCGGGCGGCACCGTTGTCCGTGACCGTGATGCTCATGACACCATCCTGCCCCCGGGAGCACGGCGCCCGGGGGCAGGACGCGGACCGGCCGGGTCAGGCGGGCGGGGGTTCGGCGCCGCGTTCGGCGAGCATGTCCGTCATCAGCTCGATCTCGGCGCGCTGCGCCTCGGCCATGCCGGCGGCGAGGTCCCGGATCTCGTCGGTCGCCGCCAGCTCGGCGCCCGCGTCGGCCATCTCGGCGCCGGCGCGGTGGTGCGTCGTCATGAGCCGCAGGTAGAGGATCTCGGCGTTGCGCCCGGACGCGGCGCCGAGCTCGGCCACCTGCTCGTCGGTGGCCATGCCGGGCATGAGCGCGCCGTCCGGCGTCCCGTGGGCGTGGTCCCCGGGCATCCAGGTCATCGGCGGGCCGCCCGGGGTGACGGGGGCGTCCCAGCTCCGCAGCCAGCCGAGCATCATGCCGCGCTGGTTGGCCTGTGTGTTGATGATGTCGTACGCGAGCAGCCGCACGGCCTCGTCGTCGGTGCGGTCGCGGACGATGAACGACATCTCCACCGCCTGCTGGTGGTGCACGGCCATGTCCTGGGCGAACCCGACGTCCGCCGAGCCCTTCCCCGGGGTGTCGTCCCCCGACTCCGCGCGGGCGAACGCGGTGACGGCGAGCAGCAGGAGGGCGGCGGTGGCGAGCAGGCCGCTCGCCACCGCCAGCAGACGCCGTCCGGTGAACGTCACTGGGCCATTCCGCCGCTGCACGCGGCGCCCGGCTCCAGGGTCTGCGGCCCCTGCACGTACTCCTCGAAGAACTGGGCGACCCGCGGGTCCGACGCGCTGTCGAGGGCGAGCTGGTGGCCCCAGGCGGTGAGGGTGATCGGGCTCGCCTGCTCGGCGACCGGGCTCATCAGCGAGTAGGGGGTGGTGCTGACGCGCTCGGCGAGGACGTCGATGTCCTCGCCGGCGGCGGCGTCGTTGTAGGTGACCCAGACCGCGCCGTGCTCCAGGGAGTGGACGGCGTTCTCGTTGGGGATGGCCTCGGTGTAGACGTCGCCGTCGCAGTTCATCCACACCGGGTTGTGGTTGCCGCCGACGGGCGGGGTCTGCGGGTAGTCCACGGTCTCCGAGACGTGCGTGCTGGACAGGTCGGCGTACGTGCGCTCGCCGTCGACGGCCGCCTCGACCGTGGCGCCGGAGTCGTCGTCGTCGCTCGTGACGACGAACCACGCGCCGCCGCCGACGATGGCGGCGAGGATGACCGTGCAGGCGGTGATCGTGATGATCCGGTAGCGGCGGTCGCGCGCGCGTTCGAGGCGGCGCGCCTCGGCTATCTTGGCGCGCCGGTCGGCGGCGGCGCCCTTCTTCGTCTTGCTGGTGCCCATGAAAAGTCCTTGTGACGGGGAGTCGGGGGGAACGGCTTCCGCGCCGGCCCGGTCGGGGACGGCGCGCGGCCGCCCGTCACGTCCGGTGCACCTGGAGCCGGTGCAGGTCCACGGCGGGGGCCGCGTCGTGGAGCGGGCCGCCGATGCCGCGCGGCGCCGCCGGCCGGACGGCCGGCGGCGGCGGGTCGTCGGGCGGGACGTGCAGCGCGACGGGGACGGGGGGCAGCGAGTTGACCCCGGTGACGGGGCCACTGCGGCAGGTGTCGCCCGGGGCGTCCCAGTCGGTCGGCGGCAGGTCGCGCGTCTCCTCTGCGACGGCGGCCCTGGGGGCGTCCGCCAGGGCGTGGGCCGCGGGCGCGCAGACACCCGCGGCGGACAGCAGGAGGACGACCAGGGCGAGCAGGACGCGCACGGCGGCGGCACCGCGGGCGCGGCTGTCGCCGTCACCCGCGGCGCACCGCTCCCGTCCGTCACCCGTTCGGCTCATCGAGCGTCATCGTACTCATGCGCGATGCTCCGGGGAGCCCCGCGCGCACGGTGCCGGGCCGGGGCGCCGGGGCCGTACGCGGGTAGCGTGGGAACCGCCGTGCGCCGCCCGGACGTTGCGACGGTGCAGTGACGGCGGAACGCACAGCGACGACGTGAAGGAGACACCGCAGTGGTGTTCAAACGGTTTCTGGGTGCCCTCGGGGTCGGCGGCCCCTCGGTGGACACGGTGCTCGACGGCGGGGCCGTCGTCCCAGGCGGCGTGCTGACCGGCCGGGTGCTGGTCGAGGGCGGCTCGATGGACGTGGAGATCGAGCGCATCACCCTCGACTTCATCGCCCGCGTCGAGCGGGAGCACGAGGAGGGCGAGAGCGACGGCACGGTCGCGTTCCACCGCGCCCAGGTGGGCGGGGCGTTCCGGCTGGCCGAGGGCGAGCGGTTCGAGGTGCCGTTCTCCGTGCCGGTGCCGTGGGAGACGCCCATCACCGAGCTGTACGGGCAGCCGCTCGGCATCGCGCTGGGCGTGCGGACGGAGCTTGCGGTCGCGAGCGCGGTGGACAAGGGCGACCTGGATCCGCTGCTGGTGCGTCCGATGCCGGTGCAGGAGGCCGTCCTCGAGGCGTTCGGGCAGCTCGGGTTCGGCTTCAGGTCGGCCGACCTGGAGCTGGGCCGGATCTCCGGGACGGG
Source organism: Streptomyces sp. RFCAC02 (assembly GCF_004193175.1). Lineage (NCBI taxonomy): Bacteria > Bacillati > Actinomycetota > Actinomycetes > Kitasatosporales > Streptomycetaceae > Streptomyces > Streptomyces sp. RFCAC02. The sequence goes on from NZ_SAUH01000001.1 coordinate 749,792, forward strand.
GCAGACGCTGCCGTTCTACCAGGAGATCGAGCTGATCCCGCCGCCGCAGTACGGGCACGTGATGAACGAGGTCGAGGTGTCGCTGATCGCGTCCCCCTCGGGCCTCGAGGTCGTGCTTGAGGCGGACAAGCGCGGCGGCATCTTCTCGTCCGGCCACGACGTGGTGCACCGGCACACCGTCGCGCACGGGGACGTCGGGCGCGCGGACTTCACGGGCCTCGTGGACTCCTGGGTGGCGCAGCTCACCGGCAGCAGGCGCGGCGATCACGGCGCGGCGTACGGGCACGGCGGCCACCACCACGGGCACGGTGACCACGACGACCACCACGGCCACGGCGGCATCGGCGCCGGTGCCGTGGTCGCCGGTGTGGCGGCCGGCGTCGTCGGCGGTTTCGTCGCGGCGGAGATCATCGACGAGATCGGCGACGCGTTCGAGGGCGACGACTGACCCCGCCCCGGACCCCCGGGAACACCGCTCACTCGCGCGAGGAAACACTCGCGCGAGTGAGCTTTTTTTCGTACCGGAAACGTCCGCCCCAACGCGCCGGACGGCTCGGCGATTTCCGGCCGGAACTATTTCTGGTGTATGAACAAACCCTGCATCACATTCCTTGTTCCCGGCCCCAGTTGGTGTTCGGTCTTCGATGAGACTCCTCCGGAAAATCAACAACGCCCTCGGTTCAGCGACCGGATTCCAGGTGCGCCGGGCCGTACCCCGGCAGGCCCCGAAGCCCGCCCCGGTCCGCGCGCGCCCCGCCGACCGGCGGCCCGCTCCCCCGGAGTACCGGCCCCCCGCCGATCCGGCGCGCGACCGGCTCCTGCGGCGCCCCGTGTTCATCATCGCGCCCGTGCGTTCGGGCTCCACGCTGCTGCGCATGACGCTGAACGCCCACTCCGCCCTCCACGCGCCGCACGAGCTGCACTTCCGCCGCCTGGAGGTCCACTGCTCCACCCGCCTCGCCGAACGCGCGATCTCCGTCCTCGGCCTGGAGCGCGGCGACCTCGAACATCTCCTGTGGGACCGGGTCCTGCACCGCGAGCTGGTCAGGTCGGGCAAGTCCCGCATCATCGAGAAGACGCCGAGCAACGCGTTCGTCCACGAGCGGATCGCCGCCTGCTGGCCGGACGCGCAGTTCGTCTTCCTGCTGCGCCACCCGGCCGCCGTCGCCCGTTCCTGGCACGAGGCGGACCCGGTGAAGCGCGACCCCGACCAGGCCGCCCACGACGCCCTGCGCTATCTCCGCGCCGTCGAGCGCGCCCGCCGCGCCCTGCCCGGCCACACCGTCCGCTACGAGGAGCTGACCGGCGACCCCGAGGCCGCGCTGCGCGACCTGTGCGCGTTCCTCGGCGTCGGCTTCGAGCCCGGCATGATCGACTACGGCAGCGGCCGCGCCCGCGACCTCGACCGGCTGGAGAAGGGGCTCGGCGACTGGAAGGACAAGATCCGCTCCGGTCGCGTGCAGCCCGGCCGGGACGCCCCCGAGCCCGGCCGCGTCCCGGCCGTCCTGCACGACATCTGCGAAGCCTGGGGCTACCCGTACGCCGCCAGGGAAGCCGCGCGGTGAGGGGACACGCCGAGATCGCGCAGGTCTGGCCGCGCGACGGGCGGCTGCGGCTCGTCGGCGACCTGCACGGCCACCGGCGCGCGGGCGGGCTCGTCGGCCGCCTGCGCGCCCCGGCCCCCGCCGGCTGGTCCCTCCTCCTGATCCTGCGCAACGACCGCGGCCGGCCCTGGCGCCTGCGCTGTCCGGCCGACCTGCGCGACACCCGTTTCGACGTGTCGCTGCCCGTGACGGACCTGGCGCCGGACGGCCTTCACGTCCCGGCGTACTGGGACGTGTGGCTGTCCTGCGGGGAAGGACGGCTGCGCGCCGGCCGGCGGCTCGACGGCGTGCCGGACAAGAAGCACGTCATGGTCTTCCCCGGCCAGCCGGTGCCACGCGGCAGGTCGTCGGTCCTCGTGCGCCCGTACTACACGGTCAACGACAACCTGTCGGTCGAGGTGCTGCCCGCACGATGAAGATCCGCTACCTGCTGCTGCACGCCTACGGAATGGGCGGCACGATCCGCACCGTCTTCACCCAGGCCAACGCCCTCGCCGCCGCGGGCCACGACGTGCGCGTCGTGAGCGCCGTACGGCGCGCGGACCGCCCGTACTTCCCCCTCGACCCGCGCGTACGGCTCACCGCGCTCGCCGACCTGCGGCCCGGCACGGAACCGCCGGCGCGCCGCCGGGGCCTCGCGGGGCGACTGCGCGCCCGGCACGAGACGTGGCTCGCCGGCCGGCCGCCCCGCCACGTGCCGGAGGGCGAGAGCGGCCGCGCCGCGATCAGCCGGGCGCTGGAGCGCACCCTCATCGCCTACCTCGGGCAGCTCACGGACGGGGTGCTCGTCACGACCCGCCCCTCGCTGAACCTCCTGTCCGCCCGCTTCGCCACCCGCGGCGTGGTGCGCGTCGCCCAGGAGCACATGAACCTGCACGTCCACCAGCCCGACGTGCGCGCCGCGATCGCCCGCTGGTACCCGCGTGTGGAGGCGATCGGCGTCCTCACGCGGCAGGACGAGGACGACTACCGCGAGGCCGCCCCGGGCGCGCGCGTCGTGCGCATTCCCAACGCGGTGCATTCTCTGCGGCAGAAACCGTCCTCCTGCGCACAGCACGTCGTCGTGGCGGCCGGGAGACTGCGGCCGCAGAAGGGATTCGACCTCCTGATCCCGGCCTTCGGGCGGCTCGTCGACGAATTCCCGGACTGGCAGCTCCGCATTTACGGCACGGGCGACCGGAAACGCCAACTGCGCCGCCTCGTCGAGGAACACCATCTGTACAACCACGTGCTTCTCATGGGCCGCAGCGACCGGCTCGACGACGAACTCGCGAAAGCGTCCGTCTATGTGCTGAGTTCCCGGGCCGAAGGTCTTCCGATGGTGATGCTGGAGGCCATGTCGCACGGCCTTCCCGTGGTCAGCTTCGACTGCCCGACCGGTCCTGGCGAGGTGCTGACGCACGGCCGGGACGGGCTGCTCGTGCCGACCGGGGACACCGAGGGGCTCACGGACGCGCTGCGCCGCCTCATGGCGGACGAGGCGCTGCGGGCGCGGATGGGCGACGCGGCGCTGGCCACCGTGCGCGAGTACGCGCCCGAGGTCGTCGGGCGGCGCTGGGCCGACCTGTTCACGGAGCTGCTCGCCGGCGCGCGGGCGGCGGAACCGGCGCCGCCGGTGATCGGCCGGACGGGTCCCGCGTACGGCCGGTGAGGTGATCCGGCGCGGCGGGCGCGCACGGGGCCGCGGCCGGGCCGCGCGGGCCGGGCAGGCTGGTCGCTGCCCGCCGGTGCGGGACCGGTCGGGGGCAGGAGGCGATACGGCATGTGGGCTTTCGGGACGATCAGCAACCACGCGCGGTTCCCCCTCGTCGTCCAGTTCCCGGTGGCGGCCGGGACGCGGGTGCGCGGGGACGGGCTCGGGACGGGCGGCGGGCTCGCGCGGCTCGCGGTCGGCACGCTCGGGGTCGTGCACCTGGTGGACGGTCGCGGCGTGCTGGAGATCCAGGCGGGGACGGCGCAGGAGACCTGGGCGTACCCGGCGGACGGGCGGCTCGTGGTGGATGTGACGGTGCACGCGGACGGGTCGTTCACGCTGTCCGGCGGCGGGCGGGAGCTGTCGGGGGCGTTCCGGCCGCCCGTCGAGCCCGGTCAGGAGGACCAGGAGGGCGGACACGCCCTGCTGTGACGGGCGCGGCCGACCGGACTGATCCGACATCAAGCGGCGGCGCGCGTACGGTGGATGCCCTTTCGTACCGGTTGTGCGGCGTGGACCCGGGTAACCGTAGTTCCACGCGACGGAAGATCGGAGAAAGGGTATGACCACCAACGGAACGAGTGAACGGGTCTTCGACGAGGTGCAGATCGGCAAGGGCATCCGGCCGGTCGCGCAGCACGGATACGTCACCGTCGACGACGGCGTCCTGAACCTGCTGGGGTCCGACCGCCACCTGATCGAGAGCGCGCCCGTGGAGCGGGTCAAGGCGAGCAAGGCCCGCTTCTCCGGCGGGATGACGCTCGCGATGCGGGTCAACGGCTCCCGCTACAACGTCTCCCCGAAGTACGGCGACCGCGCCGGCAAGCTCGTGCGGCCGGGGCGTCCCGAGGCGGTGGAGCAGGCAGCGGAGGAGCTGCTCGAACTCATCGAGGCCGGTGGCGGCCGGGTGGACTGACGGCCGGCCGGGCCGTCCCGCGCGGCGCCGGGGGCGGCGCGCTCACGACACGATGTCCTTGGTGCGGAAGCTCCGGAACGCGAGGGCGAACAGCACCAGCGCGTACGCGACCGACACGGCGGCGCCCCGCGTCATGGCGCCCCACTCCGGCTGTGACCCGAAGGCGTCGGTCCACGCGAACTGCCAGTGGGCGGGCAGGAACTCCCGCCACTCCCCCAGCGCCGTGACGGCGTCGAGGATGGACCCCACGATGGTGAGGCCCAGCGCACCGCCGACCGCGCCGAGCGGCGCGTCGGTCACGGTCGAGAGCCAGAAGGCCAGTCCGGCGGTCACCAGTTGCGAGACGAACACGTACGCGACGGTGACGGCCAGGCGGCCGATGGCCTCGCCGGGCGGCAGGCCGCCGCCGGTGGGCAGGTCGAGAGGACCCCAGCCGTACGCGGCGGTCCCGACGGCGAGGGCGGACAACGGCAGCAGGACCATGGCGGCGAGGCTGAACAGCAGCGCCACCCACAGCTTGACCAGCAGGAGCCGGGACCGGGGCACGGGCGCGGCGAGCAGGTAACGCAGCGACGACCACCCCGCCTCAGCGGCGACGGTGTCCCCGCAGAACAGGGCGACGGGCACGACGAGCAGGAATCCCGCGGACAGGAACACGCAGGTCGCGGCGAAGTTGAGGCCGGAGACGGTGCCGGTGTCGACCAGCGAGGTCGCGCCGGTGTCGTCCGGGCCGCCGCCCACGGCGAACGCGACGGCCACGACAGCGGGCAGCAGCACCAGCAGGGCGCCGATGACGAGGGTGCGGCGGCGCCGGAGCTGCCGCACGGCCTCGACCCGTACCGGCAGGGTCCGCCGGGGCACGTACCCCGGGGCGGCGTCCGGCACGGACGTGGCGGCGGGCGGGGGCGTCACCCGGCACCTCCGATCAGTGTGAGGAACGCGTCCTCCAGGCGGCGGTACGGCCCCGCGCTGCGGACGGGGACGCCGAGCCCGACCAGTTTCGCGACGAGGCCGGCGGCGGACAGGCCGTCGAGGGTGACGACGAGCCCCTCGTCCACCGGCTCGGCGGCGGCGACACCGGGCAGCTCCCGCACCCGCGCGGTCAGCTCCCCGGTGACGGGCTCGTCCGTGCCGATGAGGAGGGTGTCGCCCGAGCCCGCGATCTCGCCGGCCGGCCCGGCCTGCACGAGCCGTCCGCCGTCCATGACGACCAGGTGCGTGCAGGTCTGCTCGACCTCGGCGAGGAGGTGGCTGGAGACGATGACGGTGCGGCCGCCGGCGGCGTACCGGGTCATCACCTCGCGCATGGCGCGGATCTGGGGCGGGTCGAGGCCGTTCGTCGGCTCGTCGAGGATGAGGAGGTCCGGCAGGCCCAGCATGGCCTGCGCGATGGCCAGCCGCTGACGCATCCCCTGCGAGTAGGTGCGGACGGGGCGCTCCAGCGCGCCGCCGAGCCCCGCGATCTCCAGGGCCTCCGCCAGGTGGGCGTCGGCGGCCGGGCGGCCCGTGGCGCGCCAGTACAGCTCCAGGTTGGCGCGGCCGGTGAGGTGCGGCAGGAAGCCGGCTCCCTCGACGAACGCGCCGACCCGTGAGAGGACGGGCGCGCCGGGGCGCACCGCCTGCCCGAAGATCCGGATCTCCCCGGCGTCGGGGGTGATGAGGCCCATGAGCATGCGCAGCGTGGTGGTCTTGCCCGCGCCGTTCGGGCCGAGGAGGCCGAGGATCTGGCCGCGGGCGACCTCGAACGACACGTCGTGCACGGCGTACCGGTCGGCGGAGCCCGCGTACCGCTTGGTGAGGCCGGTGATGCGCAGCGGTGTGCCGGCGAGGAGCGGGTCGGGCGCGGGCGCGGCGGTGGGGCGGCGGCCGGTGAGCAGCAGCGCGGCGGCGAGCGCGGCGCCGGCGAGGGGGAGGCCCCAGGTCCACGCTGGGAGGCCGGTGCCGGTGGTGGTGACGGCCGATGCGGTGGGGACGGTGAGGCCGTCGCCGGCGAGGGCGACCGTGTGGGTGGCGGGTTCGGCGGGCGACGCGTACCCCATGTCCGTGGTGGCGATGACGAGGCGCATGCGGTGGCCGGCCTCGAAGGGGTGGTCGATGGCGGGGAGAGTGATCTCGGCGGTGCGGCCGGTGTCGGTGCCGTCGAGGCGGACGGGGGCGACGAGCTGGGCCGGCAGGGATTCGGCGCCGCCGTCGGGCGCCACGTCGTAGACCTTGGCGAACAGGACGGCGGACGGCGCGTCGGAGGTGACGCGGACGCGGACCGTGGGGGCGCCGGTGACGCGGACGGCCTCGGTGAGCGGCTCGGAGTCGAACTTGGCGTACTGGCCGGGGAAGTCGAGGGTGATGCCGAGGCCAGGTGCGGCGAGGCGGCCGAGCGCGCCGGTGAGGCCGGGGACGGCGGAGACGGCGGGCGGTGCGCCGCCGGGCGGGGTGGCGATGGTGCGGGCGTCGCCGGTGAGGGGGATCGTCACGCTGTCGGTGCCGGCGAGCCCGGGGTAGGTGTCGGCGGACGCGCTGCGCAGGAGCGTGTCCCCGTTGGTGGAGTCGAAGCCGGTGACGCGGGTGACGCGGAACGCGGGGCCGGTGTCGGCCCCGGGGTCGTCGCGCAGGTAGCGGTCGAACCAGTCGGTGACGCGGCCCTCGGTGCGGTCGGCCTCGGAGACGCCGCCGTCGTGTCCGGCCCACACCCAGTCCACGGCGACGGGCGCGCCGTTGGCAGCGATGGCGTCGGCCATGGCGTCCGCCTGGTCGAGCGGGAAGAGGGAGTCGTGCTGGCCCTGGGTGATGAGTGTGGGGACGTCGATGCGGTCGGCGACGGCGGCGGGGCTCCGGGCGGTGAGGAGGTCGGTGGCCTCCCGGTCGGGAGCGCCGGCGGTGGCGACGCGTTCGTAGAGGGCGCACAGCTCGTCGGTGAAGCGGCCGCAGCCGGGGTCGGTGCCGGAGTCGCCGGCGGTGTCGGGGTCGGTGGTGGTGTCGGTGGTCCCGGTGGTGAAGAGGATGCCGGCCCACAGACGTTTGAAGACGCCGCCGGGGAAGAGGGCGTCGGCGAGGTCCCAGTACGTGACGCGGGGGGCGATGGCGTCGACGCGGTCGTCGTGGCCGGCGGCGAGGAGGGCGACGGCGCCGCCGTAGGAGGAGCCGGTGATGCCGACGCGCGGGTCGCCCTCGCCGTCGAGCCCGACCTCGGGCCGGCCGGCGAGCCAGTCGATGAGGTGACGGACGTCGGCGACCTCGGCGTCCGGGTCGTTCAGGCCGATGCGGCCGGTGGAGTCGCCGAAGCCGCGGGCGGACCAGGTGAGCACGGCGTAGCCGGCGCGGGCGAGGTCCTCGGCCTCCTCCCGCACGTCGTCCTTGCTGCCGCCGAGGCCGTGGCCGATGAGGACGGCGGGCCGGCGGGCGCCGTCGTCCCCCGCGGTGAAGAAGGAGGTGTCGATACGGACGGTGCGGTCGCTGCCCGGGCTCTCCGGCAGCTCCATGACCCGGTCGGCCCGGTGCACGGCGGGTGCGTCCCCGCTGCGGACGGCCCAGGTGGCGGCGCCCGCGAGGACCAGCAGCGCGCCGACGGCCGCGAGGAGCCGTACGCGCCGCCGGGGGCGTGGGAGTCGCATGGGCGGACCGTCCTTCCTGGGCGGTGACCGGGGTCCCACCGTATCGAAGGGGTACGACGCGCCCGGCCGGCGGACCGTCAGGGGGGCGCGGCGCGACGGGGATCCGGCGGCGTCGCGCGGCAGAATCGGGGCGTTCCGGGACGAGCGGGTCGTCCCGGCGGGCGGTGGAGAGGAGCCGGTCGTGGGCGGTGCGGGCGACGAGGTGCGGGTCGAGGACCTGCCGGGCGTGGGCAAGCGGTACGACATCGAGCTGGCCGGTCCGCAGCGGCGGATCGCCGTGGTGGTCAGGAACGGGGGCACGCGGGACCTGTACGTCTTCGCGTCGGCGGAGGCCGAGCCGACGGCCGTCGTGGAGCTGTCGGAGGAGCAGGCGCGCAAGGTGGCGGCGGTGCTCTCGGCGACGTTCTTCGAAGCGTGACCGGGCGGCGCGGACCGTAGCCGAGTGGCGCCGGTTATTCAACACCCGCGTTCACGTTGACTAAAGCTTTCCCCAATTCGTTTACGTGTAGTAAGCACCTTGTCGTATCGTCGGAGCCGGGATTGCTACCGATTGGGAGAAAGTGACCACGCACAGTAAGGATGCCACCACGCCGGCCGACATAGCCCGTACGCCTCCGAGCGGTGCGGTGGCGATGACGCACTCGGAGATCATGCGGGCACTGTCCGGGCTGCTGCTCGGCATGTTCACCGCCATCCTCTCCTCGACGATCGTCACCAACGCGCTGCCGCAGATCGTGAGCGACCTGGGTGGCAGCCAGTCCGCCTACACTTGGGTCGTCACCGCCACGCTGCTGTCGATGACCGCGTCGATGCCGATCTGGGGCAAGCTCGCTGACCTGTACAGCAAGAAGACGCTGATCCAGATCTCGCTGATCATCTACGTGGCCGGATCGATCGTCGCCGGTCTCTCGCAGAACTCCGGCATGCTCATCGCGGTCCGGGTCGTGCAGGGTCTCGGCGTCGGCGGGCTGACGGGGCTGTCGCAGATCATCCTCGCCGCGATGATTCCGCCCCGCGAGCGCGGCCGGTACAGCGGCTACCTCGGCGCCACGTTCGCCGTCGCGACGGTCAGCGGCCCGCTGATCGGCGGTGTGCTCACGGACACGCCCGGTCTCGGATGGCGCTGGTGCTTCTACATCGGCGTGCCGTTCGCCGTCCTCGCCCTCATCGTGCTGCACCGCACGCTGCGGCTCCCCACGGTCCGCCGCGAGGTCCGGATCGACTGGGCGGGCGCGCTGCTGATCACCGCCGCCGTCTCGCTGCTGCTGATCTGGGTCACGCTGGCCGGTGACCAGTACGCGTGGGCGTCCGTGGAGACCGCGCTGATGGTCGGCGGGTCGATCGCGCTGGCCGTGCTGTTCCTCGTCGTGGAGAGCAGGGCGAGCGACCCGATCATCCCGCTGCGGCTGTTCCGCGTCCGCACGATCACGCTGACGTCGGTCGCCTCGCTGTTCGTGGGTGTAGCGATGTTCAGCGGCACCGTGTTCTTCGGGCAGTTCTTCCAGCTCGCCCGTGACCAGAGCGCGACGATGTCCGGCGTGATGACGATCCCGATGATCGCCGGCCTGTTCGTCTCCTCCACCGTCTCCGGGCAGGTCATCACCCGCACCGGCCGGTGGAAGTACTGGCTCGTCACCGGCGGCGTGTTCCTGACCGCCGCCCTCGGCCTGCTCAGCTCGATCCGCTACGACACCCCGTACTGGCACGTCGCGCTGTTCATGGCCCTGATGGGGCTCGGCGTCGGCATGATGATGCAGAACCTCGTCCTCGCCACGCAGAACCAGGTCGAGCCGAAGGACCTCGGCGTCGCCAGCTCCGTCGTCGCGTTCTTCCGCTCCTTCGGCGGCGCGATCGGCGTCTCGGCGCTCGGCGCGCTGCTGGCCAACCGTGTCACCTCCTACAGCGAGGACGGCCTGCGCACCCTGGGCATCAACCCGGCGCAGTCGGGCACCGGCGGCAGCATCCCCGACATGGACACGCTGCCCGGGCCGGTGCGCACCGTCCTGGAGAGCGCGTACGGGCACGGCGTGGCGGACATCTTCCTGTTCGCCGCCCCCGCGGCGCTCGTGGCGCTGCTGCTCACCCTGTTCGTGCGGGAAGTGGCGCTCCGCACGCACCACTGAGCGGCGGGCGCGGACAGCGACGGACCCCCCGGCCTCCTTCGGGCCGGGGGGTCCGTCACGTCTCGTCCGCGGTGGCGCGGCGCCGTGCCCGCGTCAGGCGAGCAGGAAGTCCGCCTCGCCGCGCTTCGCGCCACGGATGAACGTCTCGATCTCGCGGAGGGTGTAGATCAGCGCCGGCCCGTCCGGATCGGTGGACTGGCGCAGGGCCACGCGCCCGTCGGCCAGCTTCATGGCCTCGACGCAGTTGCCGCCGTTGGGGCCGCTCCACGGCTTGTGCCAGCCCTCGCTGCCCAGCTCCCTCGCCGGCATGCCGTTGTATATGCCCACCGCCGAGCGGCGTTTCTCATGACCCATGGGTGTCAGAGCTCCTTGCGAATCGCACCGAGGAGGGCCTCGGTGTCCTGTACGGGTGCGGCCTGCGCACCCATGCGGTCGAGCACCTCGAGGTAGGCCACGGTGTCGGGCCGTTCGTCGAGGTAGACCGCGCCGGTCAGGCTCTCGGCGTAGATGATGTCGGGCAGCTCCGGGATCTCGAACCTGAAGAGCTGGAACGGCCCGAACATGCCGGGATGCGGACCCGCGTTGAGAGGCATGACCTGCAGCGTGACGTTCGGCAGCGCCGTCGCCGCGATCAGCCGGTCGATCTGCGCGCGCATGATCGCGGGCGACCCGACGCGGCGGCGCAGGACGTGCTCCTCGATGACGGCCCACAGCAGCGGTGCGCGGGGGCGGTCGAGGAGGTCCTGACGCTCCATGCGCAGGTCGACCCGGCGTTCGATCTCCTTGTCGGGCGCGCCGGCGAAACCGGTGCGCAGGAGGGCACGCGCGTAGTCGGGGGTCTGCAGGAGACCGGGGACACAGTGCGGCTCGTAGGCCCGGATGAGGCTCGCCTCGTTCTCCAGGCTCACGTACAGGCTGAACCAGTCGGGCAGGACGTCGCGGAAGCGGTGCCACCAGCCCGGCCTGTTGGCCTCCTCCACGAGGCGCAGGAAGGACGCGGCCTCGTCGGCGGGGACGCCGTAGCGCTCCAGAAGGGCCTTGACGTACAGCGGCTTGAGGCCGACCTCCGCCTTCTCCATGCGCCGGACCGTCGTCGTGTTGACGCTGAGGGCGTTCGCGGCGTCGGCGAAGGTGCAGCCCGCGCGCTCGCGCAGGTCCCGCAGGCGCAGTCCGAGGACGATCTGCCCGACCGTCGGCCCCGACCGTGCTTCTGCCACGTCGCCTCCCCTGCGGCCCGTTCGCGTCCTGTGCCACCGGGTGGTCAGCTCCCGGTTCCGGGCAAAGTTTGCCACACCCCGTAGCGGCATCGACAGATGTGATTTCGCGCTCTGCGAATTGCAGAACTCCTCTTGCGCTCTGCCCACAGCATTGCGCATAGTTAACACCCACACCGCTCCCCGTCCACACCGGCTCTCCCCCGGGCCTCCTGGAAGGCGACCCGCCCGTGCACCCTTCGCTCGGCACGACGCAGCTTCCGCATCCGCGCGGACCCCTCGCGGACCTGCGGGAACGCAGAGACCGGTTCGAACTCCCCGCGCTCCCCGTCGCCGTCGCCGCCGCGCGGGGCCGGGCCGGTGAGCGGCTGTCGCTGTGGGGCATCGGGGGCGACACGCGGGACACGGCGCTGCTCGTCATCTCCGAGCTGGTGACGAACGCGGTCCTGCACTCGGGGGGCAACTGGGTCGTGTGCCGCATCGCGACACGCGGTGACACCCTGCGCATCGAGGTCACGGACGAGGGGGCCGGCCCCGAGCCGGAGGAGCGCGCGCCGCACCACCCGCCGGCCGACGACGAGTGCGGGCGCGGCCTGCTGCTCCTGGACGCCCTCGCGCACCGCTGGGGCATCCTGTCGCCCGACGCGGCGGGCGGCTGCACCGTCTGGTCCGAGATCACGCGCGGCGCGGGCGCCGTACGGGGCGTCTAGGGTCTGTCCGGCGGGTCCTGGCGCGGCTCGCGGCGTCGGACGCGGTGCATCGCAAGGCGCCGGATCGCAGTTCATACCCGTCGTGTTCGCGCGATACGGCAACCACAGCGAGGTGCCGTGGCCGGCGTCGCGAGACAGGCAGGATCCGCCGGACAGACCCTGAGGGCCGGTTCACTGCCGGCGCAGCAGCACGAGCGCCATGTCGTCCTCCTCGGGTCCCGGGTGGATCCCCGACATGTGGTCGGCCAGCTCCTGCAGGTCCTCCGGCCCCTCGCGCAGGGAGTCGGTCAGCAGCTCCATGCCCTCGTCCAGGTCCCAGCCGGGCCGCTCGATGAGGCCGTCCGTGTACAGGAGCAGGGTCTCGCCGCGTTCCAGCACGCGTTCCTGCACGGGGTGCTCGGTCTCGGTGCCGGTGAGGTCCATCCCGAGGGGCAGGGCGCCGGGGACGTCGAGCAGCGTGCAGTCGCCCGTGGCCGTGCGCAGGGCGGGGGCGAGGTGCCCGGCCCGGACGAGGCGCAGGCGGCCGGTGGCGGGGGCGAGTTCGGCGTACACGCACGTCGCGAACCGGTCGGTGTCGAGGCCGTTCAGGAAGGCGGAGGCGCGTGCCATCACGACGCCCGCCGGGTGGCCCTCGGCGGCGTAGGCGCGCAGGACGGTCCGTACCTGGCCCATGACGGTCGTCGCATGGGTGTCGTGGCCCTCGACGTCGCCGATGACGGTGGCGACGCGCCCGCCGGGCAGGGGGATCACGTCGTACCAGTCGCCGCCGATGTCGCGTCCGATGCGGGCGGAGCGGTAGCGGACGGCGACTCCGGCACCCGGCACGCGGGGCACCGTGCGCGGGAGCATCGCCCGCTGGAGGTCGGCGGCCAGGTCGTGCTCCTGCTCGTACAGGACGGCGCGCTGGAGGCTCTGCGCGATGCCGCTGCTCAGGGCGACGAGCAGGTTGCGCTCCTCGGGCGGGAAGTCGCGCTGCCCGTGGAACAGCAGGCCGAGACCGCCGAGGGCCGTGCCCTGGGCGGTGAGCGGCAGATAGGCGGCGGCCGACACGTTGTACCTGGCCAGGCCGTCGCGCAGGCGCGGGAAGCGGGTGGCGAACTCGGCGCGCGAGGAGAGGAACAGCGGCGCGCGGCTCCGCGTGACCTCGCTCATCGGCAGGTCGTCCTCCAGCCGCTGGTGCTCCAGCTCGGGCGGCGAGTCGAGGCCGCCGGCGACCATGCGCAGCCGGCCCGACTCGACGAGGCCGAGCCGCAGCCGCAGGTCGCCCATGCGCCCGAGGCCGTGCGGGCCGGTGAGGATGTCGGTGACGTCGCGCACCGTGCGGGCGTTGGCGATGGCGCGGGTCGTCTCCTCCACGACGCTGGTCTGCTTGCGCCGCTGCATGGAGATCGCCTCGCGGTCCACGGCGTGGGACAGCTCGGCGGTGGCGTCGCGGACGATCCCGATGATGCGGCGGGGGCGGCCGTCGCGGTCGCGTTCGATGTGGCCCTGCGTGTGGGTCCACTGGGTGACGCCGGTACGGCGCCGGATGCGGAAGTACGCTCCGTAACCGCTGTCGCCCTGGCTGATGGCCTGCCGCAGGAGCGCGTCGAGCCGTTCCGCCTCGGCCCGCGGGACGCGGCCGGCGAGGGACTGGGGGTGCGAGTCGTACTCCTCGGGCCGCAGGTCGAAGACGTCGAGGGCCGCGTCGTCGAGGTGCAGGCGGTGGGCGTCGAGGTCCCAGTCGAAGCTGCCCATGCGGTTGAGGGCGAGGGAGGTGTCGGGATGGACCGGCCAGTCCTTGGGCAGCGGCGCCGGTGGGGACGTCGGATTGCGCCTGCTCTCGCTCATGTCGCGACCTCGGGGTGACGGCTTGTCTCCCACTTTTGCACGTTTCGCGACGCTCTACGACTCGTACGGAACCGGCCCCGGTGCCGCCGTTGTGCGGGGGTGTCCGGGGCCGGGAGGCGGTGTGCGGTGGTCAGGCGCGGCGGCGGATCAGTGTGAAGCCGTCCCAGCCCTTCACGCCCACCGTCTGCAGCGCCGTCGCCTCCAGGTCCGGGTTCGCCGCGATGTCCGCAAGGGCCTGGCGGACGCCCCTGACCCGGTCGTCCGTCGTGTCGGGGTCGGTGACGGCGCCGTTGCGCACGACGTTGTCGATGACGATGAGGCTGCCGGGACGCGTCAGCGCCAGGGCCGCCCGGAGATAGACCGGGTTGCTCGGCTTGTCCGCGTCGATGAACACGAAGTCGTACGGCTCCGTGCCGGCCTCGATCAGCCGCTGCGCCGTCCCGGCCGCCGGGCCGAGGAGGATCTCCACGCGGTCGGCGACCCCGGCGCGCTCCAGGTTGGCGCGGGCTATGGCGGCGTTCTGCTCCGTCAGCTCCAGCGTCGTCACGCGGCCGCCCTCCCCCACCGCGCGCGCCATCCAGATGGTGCTGTAGCCGGCCAGGGTGCCGAACTCCAGGACGCGGGTCGCGCCCGCCGTGCGGCACAGGAGGGAGAGCAGCCCGCCCTGGACCGGGGACACCTCGCCCCGCGGGAGCGTGGTCCGCGCCCCGGAGGCCCGGGCCTCGGCGAGCGCCGCGTCCTCGGCGACGAGGGTGTCGGCGAAATAGGCGTCGACCTCGCGCCACGACTCTTCGGATGCGTACACCGGGAATCATCTCCCTCGATCGTGCGGCTGCCGCCGCCCAGGCTAACGAGCGCGGCCCCGGACGGCCCCGGCGGTGGTCCGCCGAACGCGCGCTCCGGCGCCCGGGAACGGCGCGGCCCTCGAACGCGTTGGGCGATCGAGTGACTACGCTGGGCGAGAAGGGCAGGTGAACGGCCGATGCATTGGCACGCATGATCCGTGTGATCCGGGGTAGCCGCGACGCGTTAGGTCGTTTCCCCGTACAGCTATCCGTGGCGGTACGGGCCGAGAGAAAGGTCCCACAGCGTGCCAGGCGACAGAGAGATCCGGGGTCCTGCGACGTCGTCGCGGCGTCCGTCCCTGACCACTCCGCGGACGGACCCCGTGGTCTTCGGTGTGACGGCCGCGATCACGCTCGCGTTCGTCCTGTGGGGGGCGATCGGGACGGACTCGCTGGCCGACGCGTCGTCGTCGGCGCTGGACAGCATCATCCACAACGCCGGGTGGGCGTTCGTGCTCGCCGCCTCGGCGTTCGTCGTGTTCGCGCTGTGGCTCGCCATCAGCAAGTACGGGCGGATCACCCTGGGCTCCGAGGGCGAGAAGCCCGAGTTCAAGACCGTGTCGTGGGTCGCGATGATGTTCAGCGCCGGCATGGGCATCGGGCTGATGTTCTACGGCGTGAACGAGCCGCTGAGCCACTTCACGTCCCCGCCGCCCGGCACGTCGCCGAACGACGCGGGCGAGGGCATGGCCACCGCCATGGCCACGACGCTGTTCCACTGGACGCTGCACCCCTGGGCCATCTACGCGGTCGTCGGCATGGCCATCGCGTACAGCACCTACCGGCGCAAGCGCAGGCAGACGATCAGCGCCGTGTTCACGCCCCTGATCGGCGAGAAGCACGCGAACGGCGCGGTCGGCCGCGTCATCGACATCCTCGCGATCTTCGCCACCCTGTTCGGGTCGGCGGCGTCGCTCGGTCTCGGCGCGCTGCAGATCGGCAGCGGCATCGAGGAGCTCGGATGGCTCGACAACGTCGGCACGGGCCTGCTGGTCGCGCTGATCGCGGTGCTGACGGCGGCGTTCATCCTGTCCGCGGTCTCGGGTGTCGCGAAGGGCATCCAGTGGCTGTCCAACATCAACATGGTTCTGGCCGGGCTGCTCGCCCTGTTCGTGTTCGTCGTCGGCCCGACCGTGCTGATGCTGGACCTGCTGCCCACCTCGATCGGGTCGTTCATCGACGACCTGCCGGGGATGGCCGCCCGCACGGAGGCCAGCGGCGGTGAGGGCGTGGCCGGCTGGCTGTCCGGCTGGACGGTCTTCTACTGGGCGTGGTGGATCTCCTGGACGCCCTTCGTCGGCCTGTTCATCGCGCGGATCAGCCGGGGCCGCACGATCCGGCAGTTCGTCGGCGGCGTGATCCTGGTGCCGAGCGCCGTCAGCCTCGTGTGGTTCGTGATCTTCGGCGGCACGGCGATGCGCCTGGAGGAGAACGGCGCGGGGCTCACCGACGAGTCGACGACCGAGGGCCAGCTCTTCGCCGTCCTGCGCGAGTACCCGATCGCCGGCTTCACGACGATCCTCGTGATGATCCTGGTCGGCATCTTCTTCGTGTCGGGCGCCGACGCCGCGTCCATCGTGATGGGCACCCTGTCGCAGCGCGGCACGCTGGAGCCCGGCCGCATGGTCGTCGTCTTCTGGGGCGTGCTGACGGGCGCCGTCGGCGCGGTCATGCTCATGGTCGGCGGCGGCGGATCCACGGCGCTCGACGGCTTGCAGAACCTCACGATCCTGGCCGCCGTGCCGTTCGCCATCGTGATGGTCGGACTGTGCGCGGCGCTGATGCGCGACCTGCGGCACGATCCGCTGATCGTGCGCGGCATGCGGGGCGAGGAGGCCGTCGAGATGGCGGTGATCGCCGGCAACGAGAAGTACGACGGCGACTTCGAGATCCGCATCGGCCCCACCACCGGGGACGAGGGGTCGCCCGGCGTGGGCACCCGCCCGACGCAGCCTGCGGGGAGCTGAACCCCCCGGGCACGGCGCGGCCCCGCGTCCCCTCCGGCGAGGGGGCGCGGGGCCGCGCCGCTCCCATCAGGCGTCCGGTGCGGTGCGGAACCGGTCGGGGCGGAACAGGTCGATGGGGTGGTCCGTGCCGCCGGTGAGGGCGAGGTCGGCCAGGATCTCGCCGACGACGGGGACGAACTTGAACCCGTGCCCGGAGAACCCGCAGGCCACCGTGGTGTCGGGGTGGCCGGGATGCGGCGCGATGACGAAGTCCTCGTCCGGGGTGGTCGTGTACATGCAGGTGGCGGCGCGCAGGAGGCCGCCGCCCGGGAGGGTGGGCAGGATCCGGGCCGCGTGGGCGGCGATGGCCGCGGTCTCCTCCGGGTGGACCGCGCGGTCGATCGTCCCTGGCGAGCAGGCCCGGACGGGTCCCGTGCGGAAGAAGGCGGTCTTCGCGCCGCCGTCGGGGCCGTCGACGGCGGGGAAGCCGTAGAGGTGGGTGCCTCCGGTGTCCTCCCGGATCCAGACGGGGTGGCGGTCCGGCGTGTACGGGGCGGTGCCGCCCGACGGGCGGAACCAGTACATGACCTGGCGCTCCACGGTCAGCGGCACGCCGAGGTCGGCGAGGACGTCCGGCGCCCAGGCACCGGGGCAGACGACGAGGTGCCCCGCCGTGTACGTGGCGAGCGGGGTGGTGACCCGTACGCCCCGGCCGCCGGAGAGGGATTCCCAGGAGGTGACCGGTTCGCCGAAGCGCAGGTCGGCGCCGGCCGCGCCGGCGTGTTCGAGCTGGGCCAGGACGGTCTCCTCGGGACGCAGCAGGCCCGCGCGCGGTTCGAGGAGGGCCACGTCGTCGTCGTGGGGGGTGAAGGTGGGGAAGCGGCGGCGCAGCTGCCCGGCGTCGAGGATCTCGTGCGGCAGGTCCCAGGTCTCGGCGGCGTGGCGGCTGCCGCTGACGGTGCGGCTGTCGGGGCGGCCGATCATGAGGCCGCCGCAGAGTGTGGCGATGGAGCGGCCCGTGGCGCGTTCGAGGCGCTCGTACAACTCGTAGGCACGCAGGAGGAGGGGGACGTACGCGGCGCCCTCGAAGTAGGACTGACGGGTCATGCGGGAGCCGCCGTGGCTCGAACCGCGGGCGTGCGCCGGTTCGTACTGTTCGAGGCCGAGGACGCGGGCGCCCCGGGAGGCGAGGTGGTCCGCGGCGGCGCTGCCCATGCCGCCGAGGCCCAGCACGATGACGTCGTGGACGGTGGATGCGGGGGCCATCGGGGCGTTCTCCCTGGTGATCGGGGGTGGGGTTCGACCACCAGGGTCGCCGATGGGTCCCGGCGCGCGCGGGGCGGGGTCAGGAGACGGCGCGTGCGGCGGCGCGTCCCGCGATGCGTCCGGAGAAGAGGCAGCCGCCGAGGAACGTGCCTTCGAGGGAGCGGTAGCCGTGCATCCCGCCCCCGCCGAACCCGGCGGCCTCGCCGGCGGCGTAGAGACCGGGCAGCGGCTCGCCCGCGGGTGTCAGGACCCGGCCGGACAGGTCGGTGTGCAGGCCTCCGAGGGTCTTGCGGGTGAGGACGCGCAGGCGGACCGCGATGAGCGGCCCCGCGGCGGGGTCGAGCATCCGGTGCGGGGCGGCGACACGGACGAGGCGGTCGCCGAGGTAGCGGCGGGCGGCGCGGACGGCGGTGAGCTGGAGGTCCTTGCCGAACGGGTGGGCGAGTCCGCGGTCGCGGGCCTCCAGGGTGCGGCGCAGGGCGGCGGCGTCGAGGTGGGGACGGTCGCCGGTGAGGGCGTTCATGCCGCGGACGAGGGCCTCGGGGTCGCGTTCGACCACGAAGTCGGCGCCCCGGTCGAGGAAGGCCCGCACCGGGCCGGGCGCCCCGGAACGCGCCCGGCCCAGTACGTCTCGTATGCGCTTCCCGGTCAGATCCGGGTTCTGCTCGGAGCCGGAGAGCGCGAATTCCCGCTCGACCACGCGGCGGGTGAGGACGAACCACGTGTGGTCCCACCCGGTACGGGTGATGTGCGCCAGCGTCCCGAGGGTGTCGAAGCCGGGGAAGAGCGGCGGCGGCAGCGGGCTGCCCGCCGCGTCGAGCCACAGGGACGACGGGCCGGGCAGGATGCGGATGCCGTGGTGGGACCAGACGGGGTCCCAGTTGGCGATGCCCTCGGTGTAGTGCCACATGCGGTCGCGGTTGACGAGGTGGGCGCCGGCGGCCTCCGCGGTGCCGAGCATGCGGCCGTCCACGTGCGCTGGCACGCCGGAGAGCAGGTCGGCGGGCGGGCTGCCGAGGCGGGCCGGCCAGTGGGCGCGCACGAGGTCGTGGTTGCCGCCGATGCCGCCCGAGGCGATGATCACGGCCTGCGCGCGGAGGGCGAACGCGCCGGTGGTGCGGCGGTTGCTGGCCGTGCCGCGGCGGGCGGCGCTGGGCGCGAGGACGTCGCCGGTGACGGTGTCCACGGAGCCGTCGGCGTTCCGCGCGAGGCCGGTGACGCGGTGCCGGAACCGCAGGTCGGCGAGGCCGGCGCCGGCGGCCCGGCGGACGCGGCGGACGAACGGCGCGAGGACGCCGGGCCCCGTGCCCCAGGTGATGTGGAACCTGGGGACGGAGTTGCCGGGTCCGGTGGCGTCCCCGGCGCCGCGCTCCGCCCAGCCGACGACGGGGAAGAAGCGGATGCCGAGGCCGCGCAGCCAGGCGCGTTTCTCGCCGGCGGCGAAGTCGACGTAGGCCTCGGCCCATCGGCGCGGCCAGTGGTCCTCGGGGCGGTCGAAGCCGGCGGTGCCGAGCCAGTCGCGCCAGGCGAGGGCGTGGCTGTCGCGGACGCCGAGGCGGCGCTGTTCGGGCGTGCCGACGAGGAAGAGGCCGCCGAACGACCAGTGGGCCTGGCCGCCGAGGGACGCCTCGGGCTCCTGGTCGACGAGGATGACGCGGCGGCCGGCGTCGGTGAGTTCCGCGGTGGCGGCGAGACCGGCGAGGCCGGCTCCGATCACGATCACGTCGGCGTCGTACGCCATGCCCGTCGTCCGCCCCTCTCCCCCGCCGCCGCCCGTGCCCGTCCCGCCGGGGCGCTGTCGTGACCCGATCCTGGGGGGCGGGCGGCGCCGCGTCAACGGGCGTGACGCGGGTTCGTGCGGTGTGCGGGTCAGCGGCGGTACGGCGCGAAGCGGACCGGGGTGCCGGGCGGTGCCTGCGCGGCGGCGGCGAGTGCGGCGGGCGGGACGGTGCCGACGACGGGGTAGCCGCCGGTGGTGGGGTGGTCGGCGAGGAAGACGACGGGCAGGCCGTCGGGCGGGACCTGGACGGCGCCGAGGACCATGGGCTCGCTGGGGAGTTCACCGGTCCGGGCACGGGTGAGGGCGGGGCCCTCGGTGCGCAGGCCGACCCGGTTGGAGGCGGGGGCGACGCGGTAGCGGCCGGTGGCGAGGACGCGGGGTGCGTCGGGGGTGAACCAGTCGTCGCGGGGGCCGAGGCGCAGGGGGAGGACGAGTTCGGCGGGCGGCGCGGGCTGCGGGACGGCGTCGGCGGGCGGTGGCGGGGCGGCCGGGGTGCCGAGGGGCAGGACCGCTC
This sequence comes from Streptomyces sp. RFCAC02, assembly GCF_004193175.1. Classification (NCBI taxonomy): domain Bacteria; kingdom Bacillati; phylum Actinomycetota; class Actinomycetes; order Kitasatosporales; family Streptomycetaceae; genus Streptomyces; species Streptomyces sp. RFCAC02. The sequence continues at coordinate 769,841 of NZ_SAUH01000001.1, forward strand.
CGGCGGTGAGCGGGGCGGGGCCGAGGCCGGAGAGCAGGTCGGTGGAGCGGCTGCCGAGGACCGGCGGGCACGTGACGCCGCCGGCGAGGGCGACGTAGGACCGTACGCCGCCGGTGGCCGGGCCGATGTCGAGCAGCGCGCCGGCGGGGACGTGGACGGGCAGGCCCCAGGGCGCGGGCCGTCCGTCGACGCTGACGGGGCAGGGGGCGCCGGTGACGGCGGCGGTGACGGGGTGGTGGGGGCGGAGGGCGCAGCCGGTGAGGGTGGTCTCCAGGGTGGCGGCTTCGGGCGGGTTGCCGGTGAGGCGGTTGGCGAGGCGGTGGGCGGGCGTGTCGAGGGCTCCGGAGCGGGGGACGCCGAGGTGGGCGAAGCCGGGGCGGCCGAGGTCCTGGACGGTGGTGAGGGCGCCGGGGCGTACGACGGTGCAGGAGCGGTCTGGGGGCGGAGTCACGCGGCGTCCTTTCCGTGCTGTCCGGGCGTCGTGACGGGGACGAAGCGGACGCGGGTGCCGGGGGTGAGGAGGGCGGCCGGGTCGCGGCCGGTGTCCCACAGGACGGCGTCGGTGGTGCCGATGAGCTGCCAGCCGCCGGGGGACGCCGAGGGGTAGACGCCGGTGTAGGGGCCGGCGAGGGCGACGGAACCGGCGGGGACGGAGGTCCTGGGCGTGGCGCGGCGGGGTACGGCGTACCGCTCGGGGAGGCCGGTGAGGTATCCGAAGCCGGGGGCGAAGCCGCAGAAGTCGACGGTGTGGACCGTCTCGGCGTGGCGGCGTGCGGCCTCGTCCGGGCGCATGCCCCACAGTTCGGCGACGGTTTCGAGGTCGGGTCCTGTGTAGCGGACGGGGATCTCGACGGTGCGGGCGGCGGACGGGCTGTGCGGCGGGACGGGGTGGCGGGGCAGGTCGCGCGCGAGGGCGGCGGGGTCGGCGAGGCCGTCGATGAGGACGGTGCGGGCGGCGGGGACGATCTCGGTGACGGGCGGCAGGGTGCCGGCGGCGCGGCGGCGGAGGAGTTCGGCGTGGAGGGCGCGCGTCTCCCCGGCGGTGGCGAGTTCGACGAGGAGGGCGTGGTCGCCGAAGGGGATGATGTTCATGCGAAGCGTTCCAGGGTGATCCCGGCCGCGGTGAGGGCGGCGCGGACGCGGCGGGCGAGGTCGGTGGCGCTGTCGGTGTCCCCGTGGAGGCACAGGGAACCCGCGCGGACGGCGATCCGTTGACCGTCACGGGAGGTGATCACATGGTCACGCGCGATGCCGATGGAGCGTTCGACGACGGTGTCCGGGTCGGTGACGACGGCGCCGGGCTCGGTGCGGGGCACGAGGGTGCCGGCGGCGGTGTAGGCGCGGTCGGCGAACGCCTCGGCCACCGTGGGGAGTCCGGCGGCGGCCGCGGCTTCGTGGAGGCGGGAGCCCGGCAGGCCGAGGACGGGCAGGGGCCGGCCCGCCAGGGTGATGCCCTCGACGACGGCCGCGGCCTGTCCGGCGTCGTGCACGGCGCGGTTGTAGAGGGCGCCGTGGGGTTTCACATAGGCCACCCCGGCGCCGGCGGCCCGGGCGAAGAGGTCGAGGGCACCGATCTGGTAGGCGACGTCGGCGGCCAGCTCCGGCGCGGGGACGTCCATGGCGCGGCGGCCGAAGCCGGCGAGGTCCCGGTAGCCGACCTGGGCGCCGATGGCGACCCCCCTGGCGGCGGCGAGTTCGCACACGCGGCGCATGGTGGCGGGGTCGCCGGCGTGGAAGCCGCAGGCGACGTTGGCGCTGGTGACGACGGTGAGGAGGGCGTCGTCGTCGGTGAGGCTCCAGCGGCCGAAGCCCTCACCGAGGTCGGCGTTGAGGTCGATGGCGGGGCGCTGCTCTGGCATGGGCGGTGCCGTTCTCTGCGGGGGCGTGGGGCGCGCGTTCATGATGCCGCGCGGCCGGGCGGGAGCCGGGATTCAGGTGCCGATGACGCGGAGGGAGAGCCACAGGGCGAGCACCGACACCAGGAGCGTGGCGGGCACGGTGAGGAGCCCGAGCCGGGTGAACTCGCCGAGCCGCACGTCGGTGCCGTGCGCGCGCAGGCCGCGGCGCCACAGGAGGGTGGCGAGGGAGCCGGCGTAGGTGAGGTTGGGGCCGATGTTGACGCCGATGAGCACGGCGAGGATCGCGCCGGGGCCGCCGGGCGCTGCCAGGGGAAGCAGCACGAGGACGGCGGGGAGGTTGTTGACGAGGTTGGCGAGCAGCGCCGCGAGGGCCGCGAGGCCGAGGAGGGCGGGCAGCGACGAGCCGTCGGGGACGACGTGGCCGAGGGCGTCGGCGAGCCCGTTGTCGACGACCGCACGCACGACGACACCGAGGGCGAGCACGAAGGCGAGGAACGCGGGGCTCGCCGAGCGGACGAGGTCGGCGGGCGTCGTACGGCGGCGGGCCAGGGCGCGCACGGCCATGACGGCGGCGCCGGCGGTGGCGGCCCACACCGGTTCGAGGCCCACGGCGGACCCGGCCACGAAGCCGGCCAGGGTCGCGAGGACGGTGACGAGCGCGAAGACCGGCACCGCGGGTCCTCCTGCGTCCCCGGGCGGGCGGGCGCGGCGAGGTCGGCGGCGAAGAAGTGGCGCAGGACGGCGTACTCGACGGCGATGGCGGCCAGCCAGGGCAGGGCCATGAGGGCGGCGAAGCGGGCGAACCCGAGGCCGCTCGCGGTGAAGGCGAGCAGGTTCGTCAGGTTGGAGACCGGCAGCAGGAGGGAGGCGGTGTTCGCCAGGTGGGCGCAGGCGTACGCGTGGGGCCGCGCGCCGGTGCCGGCGCGGGCCGCCGTCGCGAAGACGACCGGGGTCAGCAGCACGATCGTGGCGTCGAGGCTGAGGACGGCCGTGATGACGGACGCGGCGGCGAAGACGTGGGCGAGGAGCCGGTGCGGGCTGCCCGCCGACGTCCTGGCCATCCAGGCGCCGCAGGCCCGGAAGAGGCCCTCGGCGTCGCAGAGCGTGGCGAGGACCAGGACGGCGGCGAGGAAGCCGACGACGGGGCCGAGACGGGCCAGTTCGTCGGCCGCGTGATCGGCGGGGACGGCGCCGATGGCGACCACGAGGACGGCCGCGGGCACGGCGATGACCGCCTCGCTCCAGCCCCGGGGCCGGAAGACGGCGCCGAAGAGGACGGCGGCCAGGAGGACGGCGGAGATCGTTTCGGCGAGCGCGGTGTTCAGGGGACGGCGGCCTTCCCTGGGCGGTGACGGGGAGCGGGGTCGGTCGGAGGCGGACGGAGGAGGGGACGGACGGGGGCGCACGGCGACGGCCGCCGGCGGGCACCGCCCCGGCGCCCGCGGCCACGCGCCGGTGCGCGGCGGGTGCGCCGCGCCGGCATGGCGGCAGTCTGCCAGGCCCGTGCCCCGACCTGCGCCTAGGCTCGTCACATGATCCGACGAACCAGGGAGGCGGTGCGGCTGTGGTTCTCGCCGCACGCGGTGCGTGCCGGGGGGACACAGCCGGACTACCGGTTCTCCCTGGCGAACGAGCGGACGTTCCTCGCGTGGCTGCGGACCGCGCTCGCGCTGCTGGCGGGCGGTATAGCGGTGGACCAGTTTCTGACCGGCCTGCCGGGGCCGCTGCGGGTGGCCGTGGCGGTCGTCCTCCTGGTGGGCGGTGCCGTGTGCGCGCTGCGGGCCGTGAACCACTGGGCGCGGGTCGAGCGCGCGATGCGCCGGGGCGAGGACCTGCCCGCCAGCCGCTTCCCCGCCGTGCTCGCGGTCGCCACGGCCGTGACGGCCGGTGTCGTCATCGTGGCCGTGGTGGTGCACGGGTGACGCCGCCACCCACCCCGCCGGGCGCCCAGCCGGAACGCACCCGCCTCGCGTGGCGCCGCACCACCCTGGCGTTCGCGGTGGTCGTCGCCCTGGCCGCCCGCGAGGCGCTCAGGACGGGCCGGGGATGGGTGCCGGCGGCGCTGGCCGCGCTGCTGTGGGTCGGTTTCCTCGCACTGGCGCACCGGCGGCTGCTCGCCCTCACCGCCCGCCGCCCGGCCCCACCGGCCGGCGCACTGGTCGTGACGGCGGCGGGCGCCGTCATGGCGACGGCGGTGTGCGCGGGCCTGATGCTGCTCTGACCGGCCGGCCGGTGGCCCAACCCGGCGAGCCGGCCACCGGCGAGGCGTGCCCGCGACCGGCCATGGAAGCCCGGCCGTCCACAGGCACGTCGTGCGCGGACCGGGACGTCCGGCGTACGCCACCGACCGCACCGCCGGCAGCCGGCTCGGGACTGGAGTGGTGATCCGTGTCCCCGCCCCCACCCCTCGTGGCCGTGCTCCGCGGGCGGCCGTTACGAGAGGTCCGTGCCCGGCCGGAGGAAGCCGGCAAGGGCGGAGGCCAGTGCTTCGGGCGCCTCTTCGGCGACGTGGTGCCCGGAGTCGATGCCGTGACCGCGGACGTCGTGCGCCCACCGGCGCCAGATCACGCGGGGATCCCCGTACAGATCCTCCAGGTCGTCCCGGAGCGACCAGAGGACCAGCGTCGGACAGGCGACGCGCGCACCGGCCGCGCGGTCGGCCTCCTCATGTCGCCGGTCGACGGTGAGGCCGGCGCGGTAGTCCTCGAGCATCGCCCGCACCACATCGGGATCGCGTGTGGCCCGCCGCCATTCGTCGTGGTTCTCCCGTCCCATCGCCCCGGGGTCGCCGCGGTACCAGCTGTCGGGATCGGCGTTGATGACCCGCTCGGGCACGCCCGGCTGCGCGAAGAAGAACCAGTGCCACCACCGGGTGGCGAACTCGGCGGTGATCCGCGACAGATGTTCCGTCAGCGGCAGGCAGTCCGCGAACACCGCCCGGGAGACGATGTCGGGGTGGTCGAGCGCGAGACGGAGGGCCACGGCCCCGCCGCGGTCGTGTCCGACGAGCGCGAACCGGCGATGTCCGAGATGACGCATCACGGCCACCACGTCCCCGGCCACCGCGCGCTTCGCATAGCCGGCGTGATCCGCCGTGAAGCGCGGCCCCCTGGATCGCCCGTATCCCCTCAGGTCGGGGCACACCACCGTGTGACCGGCGCGCACGAGCAACGGAGCGACCCGGTGCCACGTCGCCGATGTGCGGGGGTGCCCGTGCAGCAGCACCACCGGCGGACCGTCCCCGCCGAAGCGGACGAAAACGGACGCCTCGCCGACATCGATCCGCGCGGTCTCGAACCCTTCGAACACCCGGCCTCCCCGTGGCGGCTCACGTGCCGCGTCCGACGCCCGTGGCACCAGGACTCCTCTGCCCCGCCCGGTGGCGGCCATGTGTCCACGCCTGTCACCGAGTCGCGCCGGACGAGTGCTCCGCGTCAGCCGGCGGCGTCCCGGTGCGGTGACAGCGCCCACGACCGGGCGCGGGGACGCACGGGTGGGTGCGTGGCGTCGAGGCGGCGGTACGGTGGGCCGGTGGCCGATCCCCGTGTCTTCGCGTCGCCCGCCGCCCTGCGCGCCGCGGTCGGCGAACCCCTGGGTCCCACCGGGTGGCTCACGGTCGGGCAGGACCGCATCGACCTCTTCGCCGAGTCCACCGGCGACCACCAGTGGCTGCACGTCGATCCGGCGCGGGCGGCGGACGGGCCGTTCGGGACGACGATCGCCCACGGCCACCTGACCCTGGCGCTGCTGCCCGCGCTCTCCCCCGGCCTGCTGACCGTCACCGGCACCCGCATGGCCGTGAACTACGGCCTGAACCGCGTCCGTTTCCCCGCCCCGCTGCCCGCGGGCGCGCGCGTGCGGGCCGGCGGGCACATCGTCGCGGCGGACGACGTACCGGGCGGGGTGCAGGTCACGCTGGCCGTCACGGTCGAGCGCGAGGGCGGCGACAAGCCCGTCTGCGTCGCCGAGACGGTCACGCGCCACTACCTCTGACCGCGCCGGCCGGCAGGCCCTACGTGCCGGCGATCACGTCCGCGCGCACACCTCCCCCGCCCGTCTGCGGGCTGTCACCGGGGTGGCGCGCGGGGACCGTCTCGCGCGTGCGGTACGGCGCGTGCGCCGTGTGCGCCGGCGTGCGCGGAGGAAACACAACTGCGGCATACGCAAAGGGATCATTCATGTGCTCACCGTCAACCACGCGGTCGCACAACGCCACTTGACATGGCGTAACCGGGTGAAAACCAACTCGATCGTGTGACACGGGCGCAGAGGCGGGCGCTCCGACGCCCCCATGCGCCCTGTCGGCCCGCCGTCCGGCGTGAGACCACAGGACGCATGACGAACCGGCGCGGCCCGAACCACCAGTTGCGGGCGCTGCTCATCGAGGCCGGCTGGACGCAGGAGGCGCTGGCCCGTGCCGTGAACACCCTCGGCACCGAGATAGGCGCGGTCCTGCGCTACGACCGCACCTCCGTGGCCCACTGGCTGTCCGGGACCCGGCCGAGGCATCCCGTCCCCCAGCTCGCGGCCGAGGCACTGTCCCGGCGCATCGGCCGCACCGTGACGCCCGCGGGCGCGGGCTTCCCGCACAGCGGGCCGGCGCCCGCGCCGGCCGACGTCATCAGCGGGTTCGCCGCGCTGTGCCGTTCCGACACCGACCCGGGCCGCCGCCTCGTCCTGCGGCAGCGCCCCTACCGGGTGGCCGACGCCGCGCCGCCCCCGCGGCCCGAGGTCCCCGGCCCCCCGCGGCCCCTGGGCGCCCGCACCGAACGGACGGCCGCCCTGCACGACGCCGTCGGCTTCTTCACCGCCTCCCTCGACGCACACGGCGGACGGCACGCGCGCACCGCCCTCACCGCCTATCTCGCGGACGACGTGGTGCCGCTGCTCGCCGCCCCCCACCCGGCCCGGCACCGGGCCGACCTGTTCGTCCTCGCGTCACGGCTGGCGTTCCTCATGGCCAGGATGTACGAGGACGGCCTCCTCCACGGCATCGCCCAGCGCTACTACACGTACGCCCACCGGCTGGCCGGCGAGTCGGGGGACCGCACGGCCTGGAGCGTCGTCCTGCGCGCGATGAGCGCCCAGGCGCTGCGGCTCGGCCACCTGGCGCCCGCGCTGCAGCTCGCCGAGGCGGCGACGGCCGGGGCGCGGTCCGCTCCCCCGGCGCACCAGGCGTTCGTGCAGGCGCAGCTCGCGGTCGTGCTGGGGCGGGGCGGGGACCGGCGCGGGGCGCTGGCCGCCATGGAGCGGGCGGAGAAGGCGGCGGAGCGCTCGCACGGCGCGGGCGGCGGCGCGTCGTTCGACACCTACCCGGCGGCGGCGCTGCACTTCCAGACGTCCGCGATGCTGGAGGCCCTCGGGGAACTGTCCCCGGCCCTCGCCGCGTTGCGCAGGGCCACGGCGGAACGCGCGCCGGGCGACCTCCGCGGCCGTGCGCTGAGCCAGGCGCGCTTCGGCCAACTGCTGCTGCGCACGGGGCACCTGGAGGAGGCGTGCGCCGTGTGGGACGGCTTCGTGGCCGCCCAGGGGCGGCTGCGCTCCGCGGACGCCGAGCGCGCCCTGCGCGACATGCGGCAGGCGCTGCGGCCCTACCGCAACCGCAAGCCCGCCGCCGAACTGCTCGCCCGCACCGTGCCGATGCCCAGGGGCGGCACGGGCGGAGCGGAGGAGAGGACCACGGCCCGACCCGGGTGACGTCGAGCGGGGTCCCGCGGCGGTGCGGCGTGCGCCGGCGCGTGCGCCGCCGCCCCTCGCGGGGTGGCCGCGCCCGCGGCGGTCGTCAGCCGCGCCCGCCGAACAGCGTGCGCCGCAGCCGCCGCAGCGGCGTGAACAGGCGCACCCGCGGCCCGCGGCCGGCCCGCGCGGCGGACTCGTCGCGCCGGGTCAGCTCCCGCATGAGCACCTGGGCCTCCTCCGCCTCGTGCTGGGGCACGGCGGGGCCGGAGAGCACACTCAGGTGACGGTCGAGCCGCGCACTGTTGGCGCCGCTCCCGCAGTTGATCGCAGGCACGCGGGGCGGCCTGCTGCGCGCTGTTATCTGCTCCATGACTCTCCCACCCGTACAACGACACCCGGTCCGGGCAGAGTAACCCTAACGCCCCACAAGAGCGCGTGGGTATCCCGGCCCCATGATTCACCTTTCCCCGCAACGGGGTTGACGAACGCGGCAAGACACCCCTTCACCTCGAAAAGCCGCAGCGCAGAGCGCCGCGCCGGCGCCCGGCGCACCCGGCCGCCATCCACCCACATGGCGGAATCACGGCCCGGCGCACGGCAGCGGCCCGCGGGCGCGCGGCGGCGGTGCGGCCGCGCGCCCGCGCGCGCTCAGCCGCCGAGGCGCACGACCCGTACGGCGCCCGCGGGGACGGTGAGCCGGCCGCCGGTGAGGGGCGCGCCGGCGAGGAGTTCGGCCGCGCCGTCAGCCGTGCCCGCGGGCAGGTCGAACGAGGCGTCGGCGTCCGCGTGGTTGATGGCGAACAGGTAGCGGCCGCCCTCACCGTCGCGGCGCACGAGTTCCAGGTCGCGCGGCAGTCCGTCGCGCGGCGCCAGGCCCGCGTCGGCGCCGGCGGCGGCGAGCACGGCGTCCAGGCCGTCGGCGCCGAGGCGGCAGGACACGTACCAGGCGGTGCCGTCGCCGAGCCGGTGCCGGGTGATCGCGGGACCGCCGGCCGCCGGCCCGTCCGCGTAGCTCCACACGGTCTCGGCGCCGGCGGGCCGCAGCGTCTCGGCCCACACGTCGCCCGTCAGCGGACCGGCCGCCCCGTCGAGCGTCACGGTGCGCCCCGCGCGGAGCGGCTGGAACTCCTCCACTGTGAGACCGAGCACATCGCGCAGCGCGCCCGGGTGCGGGCCGGGGTGGACGGCGTCGTGCTCGTCCACGATGCCGGAGAAGTACGAGACGACGAGGGTGCCGCCGGCCTCGACGTAGCGGCGCAGGTTCTCCCCGGCGCGGGCGGTCGTGAGGTAGAGCGCGGGCACGACGGCGAGCGGATGGGCGGTGAGGTCCGCCTCGGGGTGCGCGAAGTCGACGGTGAAATGGCGGTCGAACAGGGCCGCGTAGAACGCCTCGGCCCGCTCCCGGGTGTCCAGGTCCTCGCTCGGGCGCCACTCGAGCTTCTGCGCCCACCAGGACTGCCAGTCCCACACCATGGCGACGTCGGCGGCGGTCCTGGTGCCGCGCACGCCGGCGAGCGCGCCGAGGTGCGCGCCGAGGTCGACCGCCTCGCGCCAGATCCGGCTGTCCGTGCCCGCGTGCGGGACCATCGCGGAGTGGAACTTCTCGGCGCCGGCCCGGGAGGCCCGCCACTGGAAGAACATGGCGCCCTCGGAGCCGCGCGCGACGTGCGCGAGGCTGTTGCGCGCCATCTCGCCGGGGCGCTTGGCGATGCCCCGCGGCTGCCAGTTGACGGCACTGGTCGAGTGCTCCAGGAGCAGCCACGGCTTGCCGCCGCCGACGGACCGGGTGAGGTCGGCGGCCATGGACAGGTTGATGTGGTTGCGGTCGTCCTCGGCGACGAGGTAGTGGTCGTTGGTCACGATGTCGACCTCGCGGCCCCACGCCCAGTAGTCGATGGTGTCGCACTGGGTGGGCGAGACCATGAAGTTGGTGGTGACGGGGACGCCGGGGGACAGCTCGTGCAGGATGTCGCGCTCGCGGCGGAAGTTGGCGAGGGCGCTGTCGCTGGCGAAGCGGGCGAAGTCAAGGCGCTGCGCGGGGTTGGTCGTGGTGGGGGCGGCGCGGGGCGGCTGGATCTCGGACCACTCGCCGTACGCCTGGCCCCAGAAGGCGGTGCCCCAGGCGGCGTTCAGGGCGTCGAGGGTGCCGTACGTGTCGCGCAGCCAGCGGCGGAAGTCGGCCGCCGAGGTGTCGCAGTAGCACTCCAGGACGGGGACGCCGTACTCGTTGTGGACGTGCCACATCTCGACGGCGGGGTGCCGGCCGTACCGTTCGCCGAGGGCGCGGGTGATGCGGGCCGCGGCCCGCTGGTAGGCGGGTGAGCTGTGGCATATCGCGCCGCGCGAGCCGAACTCCCAGCGCACGCCCTCGCGGCTGACGGGCAGCGCCTCGGGGTGGGCGCGGTAGAACCAGGCGGGCGGCACGACGGTGGGCGTGGCGAGGTCGACGCCGATGCCGGCCGCGTGCAGCAGCTCGATGACGCGGTCGAGCCAGGCGAAGTCGAACTCGCCCTCGCGCGGCTCCAGTCTCGCCCAGGAGAAGATGCCGAGGCTGACCAGCGTCACGCCGGCCTCGCGCATGAGGGCGACGTCCTCGTGCCAGACCTCCTCGGGCCACTGCTCGGGGTTGTAGTCCCCGCCGTAGGCGAGGCGGGCGGTGGCGGCGTTCGGCATGGGCTCCGGCTTTCTGCGGGACGGGACTGTGCACGTGCACAGTGCTGCGCCCCCACATAACCGCACAACATCGCGCATTGACAAGACGGGTACGCGGGCGAGATCCGGCCGCTGCCGTGAGCGTGCACAGCCGGCGGCGACGGCCCGTAGAGTCCTCCGCATGAGCAACCCGGCGCCGCGGCGCCCGACGATCCACGACGTCGCACGGGTGGCCGGCGTCTCCCGGGGCACGGTCTCCCGCTTCCTGAACGGCGGCCACCACGTCAGCCCGGCCGCCGCCGAGGCGGTGCGGGCGGCCGTCCGCTCCACCGGCTACATCGTGAACCGGCACGCCCGCAGCCTGATCACGGGCCGCTCGGGGTCGGTGGCGTTCCTGCTGTCCGAACCACAGGAACGGTTCTTCGAGGATCCGAACCTCGGCGTCCTGCTGCGCGGCTGCACGCAGGCGCTCGCCGTCCACGACATCCCGCTGCTGCTCATGACGGCCGGCTCGCGCGAGGAGGGACGACGCACCACGCGCTACCTGACGGCCGGGCACGTGGACGGCGTGCTGCTGGTCTCCAGCCACGCGGGCGACCCGGTGGCGGCGCGGCTGGTCGAGGCGGGCGTGCCGGTCGTGGCGTGCGGCAAGCCGATGGGGCGGCTCACGGGCCGGCTCGCGCACGTGGCGGCGGACGACCGGGACGGCGCGCGGCGCATGGTGCGGCACCTGCTGGCCGGCGGGCGCCGGCGGATCGGCACGGTCACCGGGCCGCCGGCCAGCCCGGGCGGGGTAGACCGGCTCGCCGGATACCGCGATGTCCTCGCCGAGGCGGGGATCGCCGAGGACCCGGGGCTCGTGGCGACGGGCGACTTCACGCGGGAGGGCGGCGCGGCGGCGACGGCACGGCTGCTGGCGCGCCGGCCCGGCGTCGACGCGCTGTTCGTCGCATCGGACCTGATGGCCCAGGGCGCTCTGGAGGTACTGGAGCGGGCCGGCCGCCGGGTGCCGCACGACGTGGCGGTCGGCGGGTTCGACGACTCGGCGGTCGCCGCGGCGTCCCGGCCGCCGCTGACGACCGTCCGGCAGCCGTGGGACCGCATCAGCCACGAGATGGTGCGGCTGCTGCTGGCCCTGCTCGGCGGGCAGGAGCCGGCGGGTGTCGTCCTGCCCACCGAGCTGGTCCGCCGCGCGTCGGCCTGACCGGCGCCGGCCCGCGTCCCCGAGGAGGGCGGGGGCGCGGGCCGGCCGGAGAGGCGGGCGCCGTGCGGCGCGGCCTGACGGCCCGCCTAGTTGACGGTCTTGCCCAGGACGCTGTTGACGTTGCCGACGGTGCCGTTGACGTTGCCGATGGCCGTGTTCACGTTGCCGACGGTGTCGTTGATGTCCTGCAGCGGGTCGGCGTGGGCGGCGGTGGCCGCGGCGGCCATCATCAGGAGCGCGGCGGCCGGGACCGCGCGGCGGACGGCGCGGCGGGCGCGGGCGGCGGTGTGCTGCTTCATGGGATCTCCTCGTCACGGGACCGGGCACGGACGGTGGTGCCGGTCGGGACTGTCACCGGGGTGAACGGCCGGATCCCGCCGTTGGTTACGGCCGGTCACGGGTGCGCTCCGCGCCGTTCAGCGGGTGCGGCCCCGCGGCCGCAGGACCGTCGGCGGCAGGGCGGGCGCCGTCAGGCGCGGCCCGTCGTAGCCGCGCACCTCGCCGAACCGCGTGCCGTCGTTCCAGTCGGCGCGGGCCTGTGCGATCTCCTCGTGCGAACGGCCCACGAAGTTCCACCACATGACGAGCCGCTCCTCGAACGGGGTGCCGCCCAGGAGCATGAACGCGGCGTCGGTGTCGGCGCGGACGGGCAGTTCACGGCGCCCGGTGCCGAGGTACAGCATCGCGCCGGGGCCGAGGGGGACGCCGTCGACCGTGCAGGAGCCGGCCATCGACAGGGCCGCGTACTCGAAGTCCTCCTCCAGCGGGAGACGGGCGTCCGTGCCGGCGGCCAGGGCGACGTCGGCGCCGGTCAGCGGGGTGTGGACGGTGCCTGGCGAGGTCGCGCCGTCGAGGGTGCCGAGGATGACGGTGGCGCGCAGCCCGCCGCCGCCGGTGACGACCGGGAGGTCCGTGTGGTGCTCGAACGCGGCCGGGCCGTGCCGGCGCCCGCCGGGGAGCGCGACCCACAGTTGCGCGCCGTGCAGGACGGAGCTGTGCGTGCGGGGCGACTCCTCGGAGTGCGCGATCGCGTGGCCCGAGGTCATGAGGCCGAGTTCGCGCGGGCGAACGGTCTGGAGGCTGCCGAGGCTGTCGCGGTGCAGCACCTCCCCCGCGTGCAGCCAGCTCACGGTCTGGAGGCCCATGTGGGGGTGCGGGGGCACCTGCATGCCCGGCTCGTCCGTGATGTCGTCGGGGCCGTAGTGGTCGACGAAGCACCAGGCGCCGACCGTGCGGCGGCCGAGGTTCGGCAGGAGCCGGCGCACCACGGTGCTCTCCCCGAGCGGCACCTCCTTGCCGGGGTGCAGTTCGCGGACGGGGCCCGGGCCGTGCGCACCGCCGCAGCGGGTGGGCACCGGCGCGGTGTCGAGATTGCTCATGCCCCGATCCTGCCGCACCGCCCGGCGGCCGGGTCTGTCAATGGGCGGGATCCATCAAAAATCGATGTATGCGTTTACATCGCGTGCCGCACCGCGCTGACCTGCGGTTCCATCGGCTCACCGGTCAACTCCCTGCGCTTTTCGGCGCATTCGCAAGATTCTTTCCTGTAAGCGATTGCACCACCGCCGCGGTCGGCAGTACGTTCGGCGCACCGCCGTGATCGGAGGGTTATGGCCGCCAGCATCAACGACGTGGCCCGGCGCGCGGAAGTGTCCACCGCGACGGTGTCCCGTGCCCTGCGTGGACTGCCCAACGTCTCGGACGCGACCAGGGAACGGGTCCTGCGCGCCGCCGAGGAGCTGCAGTACACCGCGTCGCCGCACGCCTCGCGTCTCGCGTCGGGCCGTACCGGCACGGTCGGGGTCGTCCTGCCCTTCGTCAACCGGTGGTTCTACAGCCAGGTCGTCGCCGGCATCGACTCGGTGCTGCGCGCCAACGACCTGGACGTCCTGCTGTACAACCTCGGCGACGAGCGGGTCCACGAGCGGTTCTTCGCCCGGATGCCGCTGCGCCGCCGTGTGGACGCGCTGATCGTGCTCAACCTGCCGCTGTCGGCGGCCGAGTGCGAGGCGCTGGTGTCGATGGAGGTGCCGATGGCCGTGCTCGGCACCCGCATACCCGGCTGCTGGCACGTCTCCATCGACAACGCCGAGGGGGCGAGCACCGCCGTGCGCCACCTCGTCAACCTGGGGCACCGGCGCATCGGGATGATCACCGGTGCCCCGGCGGACCCGCGGGGGTTCACCACGCCGATCGTGCGGCAGCACGCGTACCGCACCGTGCTGTCGCAGGCCGGCGTGGCGTACGACCCGCGGCTCGAGGTCCCCGGCCATCTCGGGATCGAGGAGGGCGCCTCCGCGATGGCCAAGCTGCTCAGCCTGCCCGATCCGCCGACCGCCGTGTTCGCCGAGTCGGACCAGATGGCGTTCGGCGCGCTGCGCACGCTGAACCGGATGGGGCTCAGGGCGCCCGACGACGTGTCCGTGATCGGGTTCGACGATCACGAGGCCGCCGAGCTGCTCGATCTCACCACCATCGCCCAACCCGTGGCCCACCAGGGGGAGCTGCTCGCACGCCAGATCCTGGACGCGCTGTCCGGGGCGGGCGAGGAGCCGACCCGGGTGGTGGTGCCGACCCGGCTCGTCGTCCGGGGCACCACCGGCGCGGCCCGTGCCGCGCGCTCCCTGTATCACTCCTCCTCACACCGGCCGGGACCCGAACCGGACCAGCACAGCCGCACCATCGCGCGGTGAGCCGCCCCTGCCGCGCATTTTCCAGGGTCAACTCGCAAGAGGAATGGAAGATACGTGCCCCGCACCCGCATGCATCACGAACCGGCCGCGCCCTGGTGGAGCACCGCGGTCGTCTATCAGGTCTATCTCCGGAGCTTCGCCGACGGCAACGGGGACGGCGTCGGTGACATCGCCGGTCTCCGCGCCCGTCTCCCCTACCTCCGGGAGCTGGGGGTGGACGCCGTCTGGATCACCCCCTGGTACCCGTCCCCCATGGCGGACGGCGGCTACGACGTGGCCGACCACCGCGCGATCGATCCCGTCTTCGGCACGCTGGCCGAGGCGGAGGAGATGATCGCCGAGGCGCACGCGCTGGGCGTCCGCGTCATCCTCGACATCGTCCCGAACCACACCTCCGTCCGGCACCGCTGGTTCGCCGAGGCGCTGGCCGCGCCGCCGGGGTCGCCCGAGCGCGACCGGTACGTGTTCCGCGACGGCCGGGGCCCGGACGGCGCCCTGCCGCCGAACGACTGGCGCAGCGAGTTCGGCGGCCGGGCGTGGACCCGGGTCACGGAGCCGGACGGCACGCCCGGCCAGTGGTACCTGCACCTGTTCGCGCCCGAGCAGCCGGACCTCAACTGGGTCAGCCGCGAGGTGCGGTCCGACTTCGAGTCGACGCTCCAGTTCTGGTTCGACCGGGGCGTCGACGGGTTCCGTGTGGATGTGGCGCACGGCCTGGTGAAGGACCGCGCCCTGCCCGACCTCGGCATCGCCGACGACGCCGTCTTCGCGGACGGGGCCGGCGCGGAGGACCATCCGCACTGGGACCAGGAGGGCGTCCACGAGATCTACCAGACGTGGCGCAAGGTCGCCGAGTCATACGCGGGCGACCGGGTGTTCGTCGCCGAGGCGCACGTGCGGGAGGACCGGCTGCCGCTGTACCTGCGCGGCGACGAGCTGCACACGGCGTTCAGCTTCGCCTTCCTCCGCTCGGCGTGGGAGCCGGGGGCGCTGCGCGAGGTCGTCGACCGTACGGTGCGCACGCACGCGGAGGTCGGCGCGCCGCCGACGTGGGTGCTGTCCAACCACGACGTGCCGCGGCACGTCACACGGTTCGGGCGCGGGGACACGGCGTTCGGCCGGTGGGACGGCGGGGGCGCGGCGACCGACCGCGGTCTCGGGACGCGGCGGGCGCGCGCCGCGGCGCTGCTGATGCTGGCGCTGCCGGGCGGCGCGTACCTCTACCAGGGTGAGGAGCTCGGTCTGTGGGAGGTCGAGGACCTGCCCGGGGAGGTGCTGCGCGACCCGGCGTGGGCGCGCAGCGGCCGTACGGTCCGGGGGCGCGACGGCTGCCGCGTGCCGCTGCCGTGGTCGGGTTCCGAATCGCCGTTCGGGTTCGGTCCCAAGGACGGCGAGGCGCCGTGGCTGCCGCAGCCCGCCGCGTGGGAGCACATGAGCGCGCAGGTCCAGTCGGGGACGCCGGGGTCGATGCTGGAGCTGTACCGGGCCGCGCTGCGGCTGCGGCGCGAGCAGCCCGGGTTCGACGGCGGCCGGCTGACGTGGCTGGAGGCGCCCGAGGGCGTGCTGGCGTTCGAGCGCTCCCCGGTGCTGCGGTGCGCGGTCAACTTCTCGGGCGATCCGATGCCGTTGCCGCGCGACTGGGGGGTGCTGCTGACCAGTGACCGCATCACGGGCGGGCTGCTGCCGCCGGACACCGCGGCCTGGCTGTGGGGCGGCGGCGCGGCGGCGCGGTAGGCCGTGCGCGGCGCGCGGTCACGCGCGGGTGCCGTAGACGGCCCGCAGCGCCTCCGCCACGGCGGCCTGGGCCGCGTCCCGGTCCAGGCCGAGCCGGCGGGCGCGTTCGGCGAAGGCGTGGGCGGCGGCCGCCGCCTCCCGCGCGGCGGCGTCCCCGGCGGCGGCGATGAAGGTGCCGTGCCGCCCGCGGGTCTCGACGACCCCGTCGCTCTCCAGGGCGCGGTACGCCTTGGCGACGGTGTTGGCGGCCAGGCCGAGGTCCGCCGCGAGGGCGCGGACGGTCGGCAGCCGGTGTCCCACGGGCAGCTCGCCGCCCGTCGCCAGGGCGGCGACGGCGGCGCGGAGCTGCTCGTAGGGCGGGAGGGGCGACGCGGCGTCGACGGCGAGTGCCGCCAGGAGGGCGGCGGGGTCCGCGGCGCCGTCGCGTCCGGTGCGGTGGGTCGGGTCCGGTGTCACGTCCCGATTGTGCCGCAGGGGGCCGGTGGTGGTCCGGTGGGTCAGCCGAAGGTCTGGAAGGCGGTGCGCCGCGGGATGCGGAACACCGGCCGTCCCGTGACCTGGTTGAGGATGAGGGCGCTGCGGTAGGCGCCGATGCCGAGGTCGGGCGCGGCGGCGCCGTGGGTGTGGAGTTCGGCGTTCTGGACGAACAGGCCGCCGGTCACCTCGGGCACGGTCCGTACGCGGTGGTCGGCGTCCACGTCGTAGCGGCCCTTGTCGTCCCAGGCGATGAGCTTCTCGACCGGGTCGAGGCAGGCGGGGCGGCGGGCGGCGTACCCGGTGGCGGCGATGACGGCGCCGGTGGCGCGCTCGCTCTCCCGGCCGGTGTCGGCGTGGGAGGTGGTGAGGCGGATCGCGCCGTCCGTGTCCCTGCGGGCGTCGAGGAGGGCCGTGCCGGGGTGCAGGGCGACCGGGGGGCGGTCGCCGTCGAGCATGTGGTCGTACAGCTCGGCGTGGATGAGGTCGATGGTCTCGCTGTCGATGCCCTTGTAGAGCTGCCACTGCGAGGCGATGAGGCGGTCGCGGACGTCGGGGGCGAGGGCGTTGAAGTACCGCATGTACGCGGGGGTGGTGTACTCCAGGACGAGCTTGGAGTAGTCGAGGGGCGCGAAGCCCCAGGAGCGGGTGAGCCAGGTCAGGGACCAGCCGGTGTCGCGCTGGCGGCGCAGGAGGTCGAGGAAGACCTCGGCGCCGGACTGGCCCGAGCCGACGACGGTGATGTCGCGCACGCCGTCGCGGGCGAGGGCGTCCACGCGGTGGAGGTGGTCGCCGGAGTGGTAGACGCGGTCGGGGGCGCTGTCGGCGAGGGGGGCGAGGGCGGGCGGGACGTGGGGTTCGGTGCCGATGCCGACGGCGATGTTGCGTGCGTGGCGGGTGGTGGTGGCGCCGGTGCCGGGCGTGCGGAGCGTGAGCCGCCACAGGGCGCGGTCGGCGTCCCAGTGGACGGCGGGCACGTCGGTGCCGAAGTGGCAGCCGGGCAGGCGGGACGCGGCCCAGGCGCAGTAGTCGGCGTACTCGCGGCGGGGGACGTGGAAGCGTTCGGCGATGTAGAAGGGGTACATCCGGTCGTGTTCCGCCAGGTAGTTGAGGAACGACCAGCGGCTGGTGGGGCGGACCAGGGTGACGAGGTCGGCGAGGAACCCGACCTGGAGGGACGCCCAGTCGAACATCAGGCCGGGGTGCCAGTCGTAGGCGGGGCGGCGGTCGTACGCGGCGTGGGCGAGGCCGTCCACCTCGTCGGCGAGCGCGGTGAGGGCGAGGTTGAACGGGCCGATGCCGATGGCGGCGAGGTCGAGGACCTGGCCGGTGGGGTCGGGGGCCGTCGGTCCTGGTGCCTGGGCTTGCGTCACTGGGGTTCTCCATCGGTCTCGACGGCGCGGCCCGCGGCGATGACCGCGGCGAACAGGTCGTCCACGTCGGTCTTGGTCGCCTGGGGGTTGAGCAGGGTGAGTTTGAGGCGGACGGAGCCGTCCCGCAGGTCGGTGCGGCCGACGAGGGCGGTGCCCTGCCGCAGCAGGCGGCGGCGGAGCGCGCCGTTCACGGTGTCCGCTTCGGCCCGCCGGGCGGGGAGGTAGCGGAACACGACCGTGGTGAGGACGGGTTCGGCGGTGAGTTCGAGGTCGGGGTGGGCGGTGACGGCCGCCGCGGCGTGGCGGGCGAGGTCGTGGCAGGCGTCGAGCATGGCGCCGATGCCCTGGCGGCCGAGCGCGAGGAAGGTGGCGGCGACCCGGAGGGCGTCGGCGCGGCGGGTGGTGGCGAGGGAGTTGCCGAGGAGGCCGTCGTAGCCGGCGGCGCCGTCGTCGTCGGGGTTGAGGTAGGCGACGCGCAGTCCCGTGGTGGCGGCGAAGTCGCGTGCGTCGCGGACCAGCAGGGCGCTGGCCGCCGCGGGCTGCCAGGCCGTCTTGTGCAGGTCGATCGTGATGCTGTCGGCCGCGTCGAGCCCGCCGAGGAGGGGTCGGAGCCGGTCGGAGAACAGGGCGCCGCCGCCGTAGGCCGCGTCCACGTGCAGCCGGATGCCCTCGCGGTGGGCGATGGCGGCGAGTTCGGGGAGGGGGTCGATGGAGCCGTAGTCCGTGGTGCCCGCGGTGGCGACGACCGCGACGGGGATCTCGTCGGCGGCCCTGGCGGCGAGGGCGCGGTCGAGGGCGGCCGGGTCCATGCGGTGCGCGGCGTCGGCGGGCACGGCGCGGACGGCTTCCTCGCCGAGGCCGAGCAGCGCGCAGGCGCGGGCGACGGAGAAGTGGGCGAGTTCCGAGCAGTAGACGACGGGCCGGACGGCGAGCCCGGTGAGGCCCGCGCCGCGGATGTCCGCGCGGGCGCGCAGCGCGGCGTCGCGGGCGATCAGCAGTGCCTGGAGGTTGGACGTGCTGCCGCCGGGCGTGAGGACGCCGCCGGCGCCCGGTCCGTAGCCGGCGAGGTCGGTGAGGGCGCGGACGACGCGGCGTTCGAGCTCGACCGCGGAGGGGCCGCTGTCCCAGGTGTCGACGGAGGCGTTGAACACGGAGGCGAGGACGTCGGCGGCCGCGGCGACGCTCAGGGACGGCGGCTGGAGGTGCGCGGCGGCGCGCGGGTCGGCCAGGTCCACGGTGCCGGCGGCGTACGAGCGGGCCAGGGCCAGTACGGCGGCGCGGCCCCGCCCGGTCTCGGGCAGCGGCCCTTCGGGCAGGTCGGCGTCCATCCGGCGTGCCAGTTCGTCGGGGCTGAGGGGCGGCAGGGGGCCGTTGCGCCGCCGCAGGGCGCGCGCGGCTTCTCCGGTGAGGTCGGTGACGAGCCGTCCGACCTCGGTGAGGCCGGCCGGTGCGGCGGCCAGGAGGTCGGGCTCCAGGAGGGACGAGGGCGCGGACGCGAGTGGTGCGTGACCGGGCATGCTCATGGGTTCTGTGGCTGTCCCTTGGTGTCGTGGGTGGGTGTGGGGGTGGCGGGTCGCTGACAGGGAAAGGCGCGCGCGATGACCGGTGGACGGCCGCCGTCGTGGGGCCGGCGGGCCGTTCACCCGGAACAATTTAGGTTAGGCATACCTAACCATGTCAACAGCGCCCGATGATCATCCACCGGATGTTCGAGGGTCGTTCGAGAGTCTGTCCGGGAACGTCCGTGATCACCCGCCGACGGCACGGGGGAAGTGCCGTGACCGGGCGCGGGGTTCGTCCGGCCCGTCCCACCAGGACCGAACGCCCCGGGGAAGGCGCGCGACCCCGGCCCGGGAGCCCCGTCCGCCACCACCCTGCGTTCACCCGTGACGTGCGACTCGTCCCGTCGCCACCAGGAGCACGGCCGCGATCACGGCGATCACGGCCCCGGAGAAGAACATCCAGGTCGCGTCACCGGCTCCGGCGAGTCCGCCGACGAGGGTGCCGACCCCGATGCCGATGTAGATGCCGGAGGAGTTCAGCGCGATCACGAGCGGTGCCTCGTTCGGCGCGGCGGCGATGAGGCGGTGCTGCTGGGGCGGGGTCTGGCACCAACTGCTCGCGCCCCAGGCGAAGGCGAGCACGCCGACCGGGACCGGCAGCACGGCACTCGTCAGGGTCAGCGTGCCGAACGCGACGAGCGTGCACGTCATCACCGCGTATCCGACGACGAGCACCCTCGTCCCGCCGAACCTGTCGGTCAGCCTGCCCGACGACTGGGCGCCCGCGACAGCCCCGACCCCATAGAGGAACAGCATCCACTGAGCCGCGTCCGGTGAGATCCCGACGGCGTCGAACGCGGGGATCGCGTAGGCGTAGGCCGTGTACGCGGCGGCCATCCCGAGCACCGTGACGGGCAGGATCAGCCGCACGCCGGGATTGCGCAGCACCGACAGCCGCGCCGCCAGCGGCACCCGGTTCCCTCCGGGGAGCTTCGACAGCAGGACCGCGAGCCCCGCGCCGATCAGCAGGCACAGCAGCGCGACCAGCCCGAGGGCGCTCCGCCACCCCATGACGCGGGAGGCGAGGTTTCCGAGCGGCACGCCGATCGCCGTCGCCACGGTCAGGCCGCTGACGACCAGCGCGAGGGCGCGTCCGCGTCGTTCCGCGGTCACGAGCGACGATGCGACCGCGCCCGCGTTCGGGGTATAGGCCGCCGCCCCGAGCGCGGCCAGCACACGCGAGGTCATCAGGAGCGCGAAGTTCGGGGCGACCGCGGTGCCCAGGTTGGCGAGACCGAGAACGACCAGCGCCGCCACCAGCAGGCGTCGGCGTGGCACGGTGGCGGTGACGGTCGCGAGCAGCGGGGAGAACACCGCGTAGCAGATCGCGAAGACCGTCACCGAGTAGCCCGCCGCCGCCTCGGTCACACCGAGTTCGTCCGCCATCTGCGGCAGGAACCCGGCGACGACGAAAGCGTCGGTCCCCACGGCGAACGTGCCGAGCGCCAGGAGGGAGACCTGGCTGCCGGAGCGCCGTGGAGCGGTCGGCGGTGCGTCACTGCCCGTTATCGAGATAGTCAATGTCCCGATTCTCCTTTCAAGAAAAGCCCGACGCGACAGAAGGCGTCGGGCGGTGCGGGCGGAGTCAGGCGATGCGTTCGACGAAGCGGCGTGTGCGCCGCTCGGCCGTGGCGGGGGTGGTGGCGATGACGTCGGCGAGCGTCTGGTTCGCGAGTTGGCGCTGCCAGGCGAGTTCGGCCTTCCGCATGGCCATCGAGATGCCGCAGGGGTGTGCGAACTCCTCGGGTGCCCCGGTCCGTCCGGCTCCGCGCCGGCGGATCTCGGTGCACTGGAACGGGTCGGTGCCGCCCTCGATCGCGGTCACGACGTCCATGAGGCTGATGGCCTCGGGGGCGCGGCCGAGCCGGTAGCCGCCGCGTGCGCCTGCCTCCGAGCGGAGGATGCCCGCTTTGGCGAGGGGTTGCAACTGCTTCTTCAGGTACTCCGGGGGCAGGTCGAACACCTCCGCGAGCCGGCCGACGGGGAGGGGTGCCAGGTCGTCGAGCCAGGCGAGGACGAGGCAGCAGTGCAGACCCCACTCCACGCCTTCGGTCATGCGCATATCCGGGATACTACACCTCCCGATTGGGTGGCCCGCCCGGCCGGGTCCGGTGGGGCCGACCGGCGCCGGTGACGAAGTCCGTCACCGCGGCGGCGA
Source organism: Streptomyces sp. RFCAC02 (assembly GCF_004193175.1). Taxonomy (NCBI): domain Bacteria; kingdom Bacillati; phylum Actinomycetota; class Actinomycetes; order Kitasatosporales; family Streptomycetaceae; genus Streptomyces; species Streptomyces sp. RFCAC02. The sequence continues at coordinate 791,229 of NZ_SAUH01000001.1, forward strand.
CGGCCTCGGGCTGCTCGTCGGGGATGAAGTGACCGGCGCCGGGCACGACGATCCCGGTGACGTCGTCGGCCCAGGGACCGATGGATGCGGCCATGTCCGGAACGGAGCCGTGACTGCTGGAGATCCCGAGGACGGGCACGGCGAGGCGCCCCCGTTCGAGCGCCTCGCGGTTCCTGCGCGCCGACTCCGCGGCGTCCCGGTAGTACGCGAGGGAAGCGCGCAGGCCGCCGTCGGCGGCGACGGCGGCCGCGTAGTGGTCGATTTCGGCGTCGTCGAACGTGTCGGGCGACAGGGCCTTCGCCTTCAGGAACCAGCCGACGTACGCGCGCTCGCGGCCTGCGAGCAGCGTCTCGGGCAGGCCGGGCACGACGTGGAACGCGAAATGCCAGGTCTTCCACGCCCGTTCCGGGTCGGTGGGGATCGCCTCCGGGAGAGTGATCCCGGGAATCCCGGCGTCGAGCAGCGCGACCCCGCGCAGGTCGCCCCCGAAGCCGAGGGCGAGGGAGAAGGCGACCCAGGCGCCGATGTCGTGGGCGACCAGGGAGTAGACCGGCACTCCGAGGGCCTTCACGGCGGCGTGGACGTGCGCGGCGACCGTGTGCGTGTCGTAGCCGCGCTCCGGACGCTCGGAATGGCCCTGGCCCGGCAGGTCGATCGCGATGACGTGGAACCGGCGGGCGAGGCCGGGCATCACCTTGCGCCAGGCCCACCAGGTCTGCGGGAAGCCCGCGAGCAGGACGACGGCCGGTCCGCCCGGCCGTCCGCCCTCGACGGCGTGGAGGCGGACGCCGTCCGCGTCGACCCAGCGGTGGGTGAATCCGGGCAGGTGCCGCAGCGGCAGGCCGCGGACGGGGTTGCCTTCCGAGGCGTGGAGAGCGCTGGTCGCCGAGCCGGTCACGGGGGCCTCCGTCGGTGTCGGGTGTGCGGTCCCGAACGCTAACACATCTTGGACCGATTGGTTCAAGATAGGATGGCGAGCGGCACGGACCGAACCATCGACGCATCGGCAAGGAAGTCCCGCGTGGCAGGCAAGAAGCAGTTCGACATGGATACAGCGCTCGACGCCGCGATGACCCAGTTCTGGCGCGACGGCTACGCCGACACCTCATTGGACGACCTGTCACGGGCGACCGGCCTGAACCGCAGTTCCATCTACTCCTCCCTCGGCGACAAGGACACGCTCTTCCTGCGCTGCCTGGATCGCTACACCGCGCGCTACGGCGAGAAGTACGACGCCGCCCTGTCGTGCGCCGCCTCGGACCCCGTCGCCGCTCTTCGCGCGTTCTTCGACGTCACCCTGGAACGCATCGCCGATCCCGGACTGCCCGATGGATGTCTGATCGCCCAGTCGGCCATGGCGATTCCCGTGCTGAGCCCGAACGTCGCGGCGCACGCCGAGCGGGCGCTCGGCCTCCAGTGCCTGCGCCTGCGCGCCGCGTTCAAGGCCGGCGGGCTGACGGACCGGGACGCCGAGTCCTTCGCCGTGCACGCGGCGGCCGTGAACCAGTCGCTCGCCGTCATGAGCAGGGCAGGGGCGGATTCGGAACAGCTCCTGGCCGTCGTGGGCGTGACCCTCGACGCTCTGTCGCAGACGGTGCGCGCGTAACGAGGCCGGTACCGCAGCCCGGATCAGGCGGCGCGCAGGTGGGCGGCGGGACCGGCGGCGTCCGGGCCGAAGCGTGCGCGGGCCAGGTCCACCGCCGCCTCGGCCCTGCGGCGCCGGTCGTCGGACGGGTCGAGCGAGAGCTGGCGCGCCGCGTCCGCGGCGTCCGCCAGGTCCTCGGCGCGCAGCGCGAGCGACCGGACGCGGGCGCGCTGGAGCCCCAGGGCGTCGTGCAGGGCGTAGGCGGCCGTGACCAGGACCGGTGTGTGCGCGGTCGGTTCGCGCAGGGTGCGGTGACGGGTGGTCACGCTGCGGTCGGCGTACCGGACGGTGAGGGTGAGGGCACGGGCGCACTGCCCGGTGCCGCGCAGACGGTGGCCGAGGTCGTCGGCCAGGGTGAGGAGGGCGCGGCGGCGGACGCCGGGGTCCAGTTCGTCGTGGCCGAAGCGGTGTTCCGCCGCTGCGGAGCGGGCCGGCGCCCCCGGGACGACCGGCGTCGGGTCGATGCCGCGCACCAGGTCCCGCACGCGGCGGGCGGTCCGCGCGCCCAGGATGCGCTGGAGCGTGGCGGGCGGCGCGGCGGCGACGCGTGCGGCGGTGTCCAGGCCGTACGCGGTCAGGGCGCGGGCCGTGGCGGGGCCGATGCCGTGCAGGGCGGCGGGGGGACGGTCGGCGAGGAACGCGGTGATCGCCGCCGGGTCGTCGGGGACCGCCGTCACGCCGGGGCCCGCGTCCGCCGGTCCCGCGGCGAGCCGGGCGAGCAGCGGATTGGGGGCGACGCCGACGGCACAGTCGATGCCGTGCAGGGCGAGGCAGCGGACGCGGAAGAGGCGGGCGAGGCGTTCGGCGTCGAGGCCGAAGTAGCGCAGGGCGCCGCCGACGTCGGCCAGCGCGGCGTCGGGCGGCAGTGCCTGGACGACGGGGGTGATGTCGCGCAGGACGTCCAGGATCCCGTCGTGGTCGCCCGCGGACCCGGCGGCGCGGTGACCGGGGAGGGCGCGTACGGAGAGGCCGCGCACGTAGAGGATGTGCCGTCGCGTCGTCATCCCGCGCTCCCGGGGCTCGCGTGCCACAGCTTGCGCGGCGGGGTCCCGGCCGGGCCGCCGGCGGGCTTGAGGTCGGCCCAGGGGTGGAGGGCGTAGCCGGTGGGCAGCTCGATCCGGCGCGCGGTGCCGTCGCCGGCCCCGTCGTCCCCGGCGCCGCCGGGCGTCCCGGGGCCGGCGGCGAGGCGTTCGGCGACCGCGTCGAGGCCGCCGGTGCCGCGCAGTTCAGCCAGTTCGGCGAGGTCCCAGGCGGCCCGGCCGACCACGCTGAACGCGCGCGGCCCGCGCCGCTGGACGGTGCCGCGCACCAGCAGCAGCCAGGAGTGGAACACGGTGTGGGCGCAGGCGGCGTGGCTGTCCTCGAAGAACGCCAGGTCGACCAGGCCCGTCATGTCGTCCAGGGTGGCGAAGATGACGCGCCTGCCGGACCGGATCGGCGGTGTCTGGGTGGCGGCCTTGGCCCCGGCGACGAGGACGGTCTCGCCGTGCGCGGCGTCGCGCAGCCGGTGGGCCGGGACCACGCCGAGTTCGCGGAGGAACGCGCGGTGGCCGGTCAGCAGGTGGTGCGCGGTCTCCATGCCGAGGACGTCGAGTTCGGCGTCGACCCGCTCCCCGGCGTCGAGGTCGGGCAGCCCGGCGGGCGGTGTGCCGCCGGCGCCGCCGAGGGGGAGCTGCCGGCCGCCGCTGCCGCCGGCGGGGCGCCGGTGGAGTTCGGCGATGTGGAGGAGCAGGTCGCGGCGGTTGGCGCCGAAGGCGTCGAGGGCACCGACCGTGGCCAGCCGTTCCGCGACCGGGCGGGAGGGCGCGGCACGGTGGAGGAAGTCGGTCAGGGAGGCGTACGGGCGGCCGGCGGCGATGCGGCCGGCCTCCTCCTCGCTGATGCCCCGGACGTCCTGGAGCCCGAGCCGGACGCCCCACCGGCCCCCATCCCCTTTCGAATCGGACTCCAGTTCGATTCGATAGGCGGTGTCCGACGCGTTGACGTCGAGGGGCAGCACGGGGACGCCGCGCCGCCGCGCGTCGGCGAGCAGCAGCCGCTTCGGGTACATGCCCGGGTCGTGGGTGAGCAGCCCTGCGTAGAACGCGGCCGGGTGGTGCGCCTTCAGCCACGCCGACTGGTACGTCGGCACGGCGAACGCGACGGCGTGCGCCTTGCAGAAGCCGAACGACCCGAACGACGCCACGATCTCCCACGTCTCGGACACCACGCCGGGCTCGTACCCGCGCCGTTCCGCCTCCGCCGTGAACCAGTCGCGGACCCGCTCGCGCCGCTCGGGATCGGACAGCGCGCGCCGCGCCTCGTCGGCCAGCGCGCGGTCGCAGCCGGTGAGGGTGGCCACGACGCCGATGACCTGCTCGTGGAAGACGACGACGCCATGGGTCTCCCGCAGGATCGGCTCCAGGTGGGGGTGCGGGTAGCGGGGGCGGCGGCCCGACCTGCCCTCGATGAACGGGCGCACCATGTCGGCGCCGACCGGCCCGGGCCGGAACAGCGATATGTCGACAACGAGGTCGTGGAACGTCTCCGGCTGGAGCCGCGCGATCAGGTCGCGCTGGCCCGGCGACTCGATCTGGAAGCAGCCGAGCGTCCCGGACGACCTGATCAGCCGGTAGGTGGCGGGGTCGCCGGGCGGCAGGCGGTCGAGGTCGACCGTCCCGGCCCCGGCCCGCCGGGTCTCGGCGACCGCGTGCGCCATCGCCGACTGCATCCGCACGCCCAGCACGTCCAGCTTGAGGAGGCCGAGCTCCTCCACGTCCTCCTTGTCGAACTGCGACATGGCGAACCCCTCGCCGCTCGTCGGCACCACGGGCGTACGGGCGCGCAGCGACGTGTCCGACAGCAGCACGCCGCAGGGGTGCATGGCCACGCCGCGCGGCAGGGCGTCCAGGGCCTCGACCAGGTCCCACATGCGCGGGTCGAGCGCGCCGGTGTCCAGGCCGCGCAGCTCGGGCAGCTCGGCGAGGGCGGCGCGCGCGTCCCTGGCCCTGATGTGCGGGAACGCCGTGGCCAGCCGCCCGGTCCGGTCCGGGTCGAGGCCGAGCGCGAGGCCGACGTCCCGGACGGCGTGCCGCACGCGGTACGTCTCGGGCATCGCGAGGGTCGCGACCCGCCGCTCGCCGAACCGGTCGAAGATCGCCCGGTAGGCGTCGAGGCGGCGGGCGGACTCCACGTCGATGTCGATGTCCGGCAGCACGGCGCGGCGCGGCGAGAGGAACCGCTCCATGAGCAGGCCGTGCTCGACCGGGTCGGCGTGCGCGATGCCGAGGAGGTGGTTGACGAGGGAGCCGGCGCCCGATCCGCGCGCCGCGACCCGGATGCCGAGGTCCCGGATGTCCCCGACGACCTGCGCGACGGTGAGGAAGTACGAGGCGTAGCCGAGGCGCGCGATGACGTCCAGCTCCTCCTCCAGGCGGTCCCAGCGCGCGCGGTCGCGGTCGAGGCGGCGGGCGACCAGCCCCGCCGCGCAGCGGGAGCGCAGCACGCGGTCGGCGGTGCGGTCGGCCGCGCCGACGAGGCGGGCCTCGGGGAAGTGGACGCCGCCGATGCCGAGGTCGCGGCCCGGATCGACGCGGCAGGCCGCCGCCGTCTCCTCGGTGCGGTCGAGCAGGCGGCGCGCGGCACCGGCGCCGAGGCCGGCGGCCTCGGCGGCTGCGTGCGCGGCGCGGGCCATGGCCCCGGGGTCCTTGACCCAGCGCTCACCGCTGTCGTGCGGGCCGCGCGGGTCGATGGGCACGAGGCGGCGCGCGGCGTCCAGGACGTCGGCGACCGGCCCCTGGCCCGGGTCCGCGTACCGGACGGCGCCCGTGAGGACCGGCGTGATCCCGCTCTCGGCGGCGAGGCCGAGCGTACGGGCGGCCGTACGGAGCGGACCGCTCGCGTCCACGGCGAGGCGGAGGGCGTCGCCGCAGACCTCGCGCCAGGGGGCGACGAGGCGGGCGGCCAGGTCGGGGCGGCCGGCGGCCAGGGCGCGGCCGGTCTCCGAGTCGGGGCCGAGGAGGACGGTCAGGCCGTCCGTGCCGCCGGCCGCCACCTCGGCCCAGGGCAGCAGGGGGCGGCCGCCCGCGCCGCCGGTCCCGGCGTGGGCGGCGGTGACGAGGCGGCACAGCGCCGCCCAGCCGGCGGCGCCGTCCCGGGCGAGGAAGACCGCGCGGGGAGCGGACTCGTCGGTGAACGCGCCCCCGCGCACGGGGGTGCGGCGACGGCTCGCGGCATCCCGGTGCGCGCCGCCCGCCGCCGGGCCGCCCGTGACCGGCGCGACCGCGAGGTCGGTGCCGTAGAGCGGACGGACGCCGGCGGCGGCGCAGGCGCGGGTGAACCGGACGGCGCCCGCGAGGGTGTCGCGGTCGGTCAGGGCCATGGCGTCCATGCCGCGCTCGGCGGCCCGCTCCGCGAGGCGTTCGGGGTGCGAGGCGCCGTACCGGACCGAGAATCCGGACGCGACCCGCAGGTGCGTGAACCGCGGGGCCATCGCGCACCTCCCGTCACACCTGTCACGACTTCCCCTGTCCCCCGGCGACCACTGGTCCGGGTCCACCATAAACCAGCCATCGAACATGCGTACGACTCTTTTGGGCGCAGGTCAGCGGCTCCCGGGCGTCCGCACCTGGCCGGGGACTGGCCGAAACCCACCCCACGCCCCTCCCGGGACGCGTTACGCTGCCCGGGTGGCGCTCCCCCCTGATCTGGTGATCTTCGACTGCGACGGCGTGCTGGTGGACAGCGAGCCCCTCGCGCTGCGCGTCTGCGTCGGCCTCGGTGCCGAACTCGGCTGGCCCCTGACCGAGCACGAGGTCGTCGACCGCTTCCTCGGCCGTTCGGAGCGCGCCGTCCGCGCCCAGATCGCGGACCGGCTCGGCGAGGCGGCGGCCGAGCGCTGGAGCGAGCAGTACCGGCTGCGGCTGGCCGGGATCATCGAGACCGAGCTGGCCGGGGTCGAGGGCGTCGTGGAGGTCCTCGACGCCCTCGACGCGCACGGCCCCCTCCTTCACTGCATCGCCTCAAGCGGCAGCCACGGGAAGATGCGCCGCACCCTGACCCGCACCGGCCTGTACGAACGGTTCGCCGGCCGCATCTTCAGCGCGTCGGAGGTCGCGCGCGGCAAACCGGAACCCGACCTCTTCCTCCACGCCGCGGCGAGCATGGGCGTCCCCCCGGAGCGCTGCGCCGTCGTCGAGGACAGCCAGTACGGCGTCCGCGCCGCGCGCGCGGCCGGGATGCGGTCCTTCGGCTACGCGGGCGGCCTCACCCCCGCCGCCTGGCTGGCGGGCGGGGACACCGTGGTCTTCTCCGACATGCGGGAGCTGCCCGCCCTGCTCGGCCTCCCCGGGCCGGGGACTCGCCCCGTGGCGTGACATTCGTCCGGAAGTATCATCAGGACAAAGAATTCGCTTCCGGCGCTCCGGACGGGGCAGGGTTGGTGCGGGACGGCGGGGCGTCCCCGCCCCCGCCACGAGCAAGTGAGGAGCCTCATGAAGATCGGGATCGTCGGAGCCACCGGACAGGTCGGCGGAGTGATGCGCGGCGTACTGGCCGAGCGGAAGTTCCCGGTCGACCAGCTCCGGCTGTTCGCCTCGGCCCGCTCGGCGGGCAGCGTCCTGCCCTGGCAGGACGGCACGGTGACCGTCGAGGACGCGGCGACGGCCGACTTCTCCGGTCTCGACATCGTGCTGTTCTCCGCCGGCAAGGGCACCTCCAAGGCCCTGGCCGAGAAGGTCGCGGCCGCCGGCGCCGTCGTGATCGACAACTCCTCCGCCTGGCGCATGGACCCCGATGTCCCGCTCGTCGTCTCCGAGGTCAACCCGCACGCCGTCGCACAGCGCCCCAAGGGCATCATCGCCAACCCCAACTGCACCACGATGGCCGCCATGCCCGTGCTGCGCCCCCTTCACCGGGAGGCGGGGCTGACGGCGCTCGTCGTCGCCACCTACCAGGCGGTGTCCGGCAGCGGCCTGAGCGGTGTCGCCGAACTGGAGGACCAGGTCCGCTCCGCGGTCGGGCAGGATCTGGCGCGCCTCACCTTCGACGGCCAGGCCGTGGACTTCCCCGCGCCGAAGCAGTACGTGCGCCCCATCGCGTTCAACGTCCTGCCGATGGCCGGCTCCCTCGTGGACGACGGCCTGGAGGAGACGGACGAGGAGCAGAAGCTGCGCAACGAGAGCCGCAAGATCCTGGAGATCCCCGACCTCAAGGTCTCCGGGACGTGTGTCCGCGTCCCCGTCTTCAGCGGCCACTCGCTCCAGATCAACGCGCGCTTCGAGCGCCCCATCGGCCCGGCGCGCGCCCGCGAGCTGCTGGCCGGCGCCGAGGGCGTCGAGCTGTCCGACATCCCGACGCCGCAGCAGGCCGCCGGCCGTGACGCGAGCTACGTCGGCCGCATCCGGGCGGACGAGACCGCGGAGAACGGTCTCGCCCTGTTCGTCTCCAACGACAACCTCCGCAAGGGCGCCGCGCTGAACGCCGTCCAGATCGCGGAGCTGGTCGCGGCCGAACGCTGAGGCACCACAGCGGCACGAGCCGCACGAGGGGGGCGCGGACGCCCGGTTCCGCGCCCCCCTCGGCCTGTCCGCCGGAGCCCGGTGGCCTCAGCAGTCGCAGCCGCAGTTGCAGTCGCAGCAGCCGCCGTCGCCACCGCCACCGTCACCGCTGCTGCAGCACTGGCAGCAGTTGCAGCCGCAGTCGCAGCAGTCCCCGTAGTGGCAGCAGCCGTGCCGCTGCTTGCCGGTCCACGGGTCGGCGTAGTCCTCGCGGCAGCAGATCTGGCAGGTGCACAGCATCGTGGCCCACACGGCGCAGCCGGCGATGAGGCCCCGCTTCTTGTTCTTGTCCTTGCGGTCGGGCAGCCATGCGGGATCGGGCAGCAGGTCGGGGTCGATGTCGGGGCCGGGGCCGAGGTGGGCGGGCTCCCCGCCGTGTCCGTGGCGGTGCCCGCCCTCGCCGAACACCCGCCCGACGGACCGTTCCACCTCGTGCACGAGGAGCCGGTGCACGAGCCTGCCGTCGGTGAACTCCGTGTCCTTCAGCGCCAGCCGGATGCCGGTGACGGCCTCGCCGCACAGCCGCCGCACCTCGGGCAGCGGGGTGCCGGTGGCGTCGATCGGGTTCCAGGCGCCGGTGCGCCGGTCCTCGCGCAGGTCCTCGACCGCGTCGAGGAGGTGCGCGAGCCGGCCGAAGAGGCGGCCGGCCTCGGTCAGGTGCGCGGCGTTGCCCGGCCGTCCCGCCAGCTCGGCGGTGTGGGCGAACGCCGCGGCCGTCGCGGTCTCGACGGGCTCGGTGACCACCAGGAGGGGGGTCCCGGGGCCGGCGAGCCGTTCGATCCCGGGCTGCCGTGCGACCGCGTCGAGCAGCACGGCCGTGTCGAACCCCATGTCGGCGCCGGACCGCGTGCCCACCGTGTCCCACCCGGACGCCACCCGCCGCGCCGCGCCCGCGAGGACGGGCCGCGCCCACACGCCGTCGCGGTCGGCGACGTGGTCGCGCAGCTTCGCCGACGCCAGGACCAGCGAGACGACGGCGGCCAGCCGCGCGCCCCGGTCGGCCGCGACCGATGCGGTCCGCATGCCGCGCAGCGCGCAGGGACCCGCCGTGCGCCGTACCCGTGCCTCCTCGGGCGCCTGGGCGGCGTACAGGACGGATATCAGCAGGCCGTCGTAGTTGGTGGCGACGCGGGCCGCCTGCCCCCGTTCCTTCCGCAGCGCGAGACAGAGCCCGCACAGGTGCCCCATCCACTCGGCGAACAGGCCGTCCGGCAGGTGGTGCCGGCAGGGCCGGACGATTCCGAACACGATCACTCCCCGTCCCGGACAGCGCGGCAGCCCCCGGCCGGGAGGTCCGGGGGCTGCCGCGCCATCCGATGATCTGACTGCTTCTCGGCTACGGGATCGTAGCTCCCGTCGCCTCCAGGGCGTCCGTCACGGGGTAGAAGAACGTCGTGCCGCCGGACGTGCAGTCGCCGCTGCCGCCGGACGTGAGGCCGACCGCGTCGCCGTCGGCGAACAGGGCGCCGCCGCTGTCGCCGGGTTCCGCGCACACGGTCGTCTCGATGACGCCGTACACCGTGCCCTGCGGATAGCTGACGGAGACGTCGACCGCGGTCACCTCGCCGCCGTGCACACCGGTCGTGCTGCCGCTGCGCCGCACCGACTGGCCGACGACCGCCTCGGCGGCACCGGTGATCTCCTGCGCGGTGCCGTCGTACAGGTTCACCTCGCTCGGGTGCTCGGCCGAGGCGTCGGCGTACTCGACGAGCGCGTAGTCGGACTCGGGGAACTCGCCCCGCGTCATGGTGCCGACCCCCTCGCCGCCCGCCGTGTCGGACCAGGTGCTGCCGACGCTGCCGCAGTGCCCGGCGGTGAGGAACGCGGGGGTGTCGCCCACGGACACGTTGAAGCCGAGCGAGCAGCGTGAGCCCGAGCTGTGGATGGCGTCGCCGCCCGCGAGGTACGGGCGGAACTCGCCCTCGACGGAGTCGAGGGTCGCGGCGTCGCCGAGTTCCGCGACGGCGGTGCGCAGGTCGGTGAGGGCCGCGCCGCGCACGGTGGCGTCCGTCGTGACGCGGACGGCGTTGGCCACCGGGTCGACGGCCCAGGCGGTGCCGGGGACGGCGAGGGCGTCGACCGCCGCCCTGACCTCGCCGAGTTCGGTCAGGCTGTGCTGTACGAGCCGGGCGTCGGCGCCCGCCTCGCGGACGGTGGTGAGCGCGGCCTCGTCCACGACCGTGACGACGAGGGTGCCGGAGTCGGCGTCGTAGTAGGTGCCGCCGGTGGTGTCGGGGCCGAGGCGGGTGGAGAGCGAGGCGGCCAGGGTGCCGGCCTCGGTGGACGACATGACCCGGGGAGCGGCGGCCGGTGCCGTCACCGGGTCGGCGGTCGCCTCCTGGACGGCCAGGGGGCCGGCGAGGAGCGCGGCGGCGGCGGTCGCCGCTGCCGCGGACCGCCGCCGGTGGGACGTACGTCGGTGTGTCACGCTCGTTTCCTCCTGTGGGGGATGGAGCCTGCGCTCCGGAGAGAGCACGAACCCGGCCAGTCCATCGGTGGGCCGGTCACGTTCATGCCAAGCGGTACCGGCGAGTATCCGAGGTGGCCCGGGACCGCACAAGACCGAGAACTTGCCCCGGACATATGAACACACCGGTAAACGTAATGCGCGTAAACCATCCGGAACACTCCGGCCTTTCCCGCGCGGGGCGGACAGGGGAACACCCGGGCGGCCGGCGGCCCACCCGCCCGCCGGCTCCGGCGGACACCGTTCCAACTGGTCTGGACCTGTCTGGAAATCACCGTTCGCTCCACCGTTTTCACCCACCTCCCCGCCAGGGCGAACGCATGTCCGGTGGCCCGTGTCACACACAGGCACCCCACCCGCCCCGCACAGCACTCCGCCCCGCCGGCGGACCGGCGGGGCGGAGCGGACGGGGCGCGGCGGCCCCGGCTGGGGACGGACCGTCAGAGGATGGTCGCCCCATAGGCGTTCAGGGCCTCGACGACGGGCTGGAAGAACGTCGTGCCGCCCGAGGTGCAGTTGCCGCTGCCGCCCGAGGTGAGCCCGATCGCCGTGTTCCCCGAGAAGAGCGCACCGCCGCTGTCACCCGGCTCGGCGCACACGTTGGTGCGGATCAGACCGGAGACGATGTCGCCGTTGCCGTAGTTCACCGTGTAGTTGAGCCCGGTGACCGAACCGCTGTGCAGCCCCGTGGTGCTGCCGCTGCGCTCCACCCGCAGGCCGACGGTCGCGTTCGCGGCGCCGGTGATGTCACGGGAGGTGCCGTTGTACAGGTTGACCGTGCCCGGGTGCGGGACGGAGCTGTTCGCGTACCGCACGAGGCCGTAGTCGTTGCCCGGGAAGCTGCTGTGGGCGGTCGGCCCCACGTACTCGGTGAGCGAGGAGTTCGTGTACCAGTTCGGGTACCCCTCGGTGCAGTGACCAGCGGTCAGGAAGTAGTACGCCCCGGAGATCTGGACGTTGAAGCCGACGGAGCAGCGCCACCCGGCGTCGGCGTAGATGGCGTCACCACCGGCCAGGTACTGCTCGAAGCTGCCTTCGACGCGCTCCACGGTGATCGCGCCGGACAGCGAGCCGGCGCCGCCGCGGATGCGGTCGATGTCGGCGTCCGAGACGGTCTCGTCGGCCGTCACGACGACCTGGCCCGTGGCCTTGTCCACGGTCCACGCGGTGCCGGAGACATCGGCGGCGAGCACCGCGTCACTGGCGGTCCTGAGCTGCGCGGTGGTGTAGTCGGCCGCGGGTTCGGCCGACGCGCTGTTCGGCAGGGCGAACGCGACGGCGGCCAGCAGGCCGGAGGCGGCGGCGAGGAGCCGGAGCCGGCGGGACGTGCGGGGTGGGGGTCGGTGCGCTTCATTCCCACTTGTTCCTCCAGTCGGAGAATCCGGAGCCCACGGCTGGTGGGCTGAGGCGGCGTGGTCAGGAGCGTGTCCGTGGCGGGGGCCGCGGTTCCCCCACATGGCCATGACCCTGACAAGCGCTGCTCCGAGTCTCCCCACCGGCGGACATGGCGGAAAGAACGCCTTCAGGACACCGCCCGCCCGGCATCACCCGTTCGGCCGCGCGCGGGCAACTTACTGTGCGTCAGCACTCCGCTACCACATCGCCGCTGATGAACGGCCACATCGAATGCACCAGAACCGTCACGAATCCGCGAACCGATGGGCATTCCCTTGGCGCTTCATCCGCATGATGGACGACCATAGGGGGGATGCGGTCAGGTACCAGCCGCATCACAAGTGAGTGAGAGAGAGGAGGCATCCATGGGATCGGTTCGAAAGGCGAGCGCCTGGCTCGGTCTCGTCGAGGACCGCGAGATGCGCTACTACGACGACGAGTACGCGGAAGGCCCCGAGCCGGGCGACAGCGCGGGACCGTGGGCCACCGACCCGAGGGTGCGGGTGGCCGCCGAGGTCGCGCAGGACCAGGGCGGCCGTATCGCCATGGTCACGCCGGACGGCTTCCGGGACGCGCGGCGCATCGGTGAGCTGTTCCGCGACGGCATCCCCGTCGTCGTGAACCTCACGGTCCTCGACTCGGGCGACGCCAAGCGCGTCGTGGACTTCGCCGCCGGCCTGATCTTCGGCCTGCGCGGGACCATCGACCGGGTGGCCAACCGTGTGTTCCTCCTCACGCCCGCCGACTACCAGGTCGTGACCGCCCACCACGACCGCACGGCCGACGGCGGCTTCTTCAACCAGAGCTGACGCGTTCCGCGGCCGCCGGGATCCGCTCCCCGGCCGCCGGTCCGTCCGCGCCGCCGACCACCCGGCCGCGGAACGCGCCGAGGCGGCGGGCCTTCCGCCCGCGCGCCTCCCGGGGCACCCCGGCCGACGGACCGTGCCCCCTCCCCGCGCCACCGCCCGCGTCAGGCCCCCGCGCTCCCGCCCGGCGGGACCCGCGTGCCGGCCACCTCATGCCCGGCCCCGCCCTCCCCGCCGCGCACGGGACCGCGCGGCAGCCGGCGGGCCGCGACCGCGCCGAGGACGAGCAGCGCGGCACTGACCAGCAGCGTCACCGTCATGGCGTGCACATACGCGTCCCGCGCCGTCCGCCGCAGCGCCTCCCCGGCGCCGCCCCCGACACGCTCGGCCACGGTGTACGCCTCCCCCAGCGAGTGGCCGGCCGCCGCGCGGTCCTCGGGCGGCACCCCCGTGAACCGGTGGACGCCCGGCGCGTAGAGCGCGTTCATGACGCTGCCGAGCACCGCCGTCCCGAGCCCCGCGCCGAACTGGTACGCCGTCTCCCCCATCGCGGCCGCCCCGCCGGCCCGCCCCTCGGGGACATCGCTCAGCATCGACTCGTACGACGCGAACAGCACCGTCTCCAGGCCGAACCCCAGCGCGACGAACCCGGCCGCCATCAGCACCGGCCTGTCGTGGCCGTGCAGCCCCGTCAGCGCGAGGACGGCGGCCGCCGTGAGCACGAACCCGGCCGTCACCATGCGGCGCGGCCCGAGCCGGGCCAGCACGCGTGCCCCGGCCAGTCCCGCCGCGACGGCGGCCGCGCTCAGCGGCAGCAGCCGCAGCCCCGTCTCCAGCGGGCTCAGGTCGAGGACGAGCTGCAGGTACTGGGCGGCGACCAGCGCGAGGCCCACGAGCGCGAGCACCGTCAGCACGATGCAGGCCAGCGCGGTGCCGAACGCGGGCCGCAGGCACGCCGTCAGATCGATCAGCGGCTCCGCCAGCCGGCACTGCCGCCGGGCGAAGAGCCACAGCAGCAGCACGCCGCCCCCGGCCGCGAGCACGGTCCCGGGCGTCATGAGGTGCCCGCCGCCCACCCGTTTCACGGCGAGGATCACCCCGAACAGGCCGGCCGCCGCGAGGACCGCGCCGCCCACGTCCCACGGCCCCGAACCGTCCCCCCTGGACTCGGGCAGCAGCAGCCGCCCGGCGGGCAGGCACACGGCCATCAGCGGCAGGTTGGCGAGGAAGACCGACCCCCACCAGAAGTGTTCGAGCAGGAGCCCGCCGGCCAGCGGGCCGATCGCCGCGCCGACGGCGGCGACGGCGCTCCACACCCCGATCGCGACCGCCCGCTCCCTGCGGTCGGGGAACACGTGCCGCAGCAGGGAGAGCGTGGCCGGCATGATCATGGCGCCGGCGGCGCCCAGGGCCGCGCGGGCGCCGATGAGGACCGCCGGCCCCGGCGCGTACGCGGCGACGGCCGAGGCGAGCGCGAAGCAGCCGTACCCGATCAGCAGGACGCGCCGGCGCCCGGCCCGGTCGCCGAGCGTGCCGAACAGGACGAGCAGCGAGGCACAGACCAGCGGGTACGCGTCGACGATCCACAGCAGTTCGGCGGCGCCGGGACGCAGGTCCTCGCTGACCGCGGGGACGGCGACATGGAGCACGGTCGCGTCGATCGCGACCACCAGCAGGCTCACGCAGAGCACGACGAGGACGACCCAGCGGTTGCGTGGTCCGGCGGGAGCGGGGGTTCCGGCGGTCGGGGTGCCGGGCGGGACGGCCCCGGGCATCGTCGCACCTCCTGCCCGGTCGGGCTGCGCACGGCGGTGGTCCCCCGCCGCCGCGGGGGACTTCCGGCGGTGCGCTGGCGCCGGACGCGGTGACGGGAGCGGGCGGGGATCTGCCCGGTGGCGGATTCGACCTTCGAACGCCCGGCCGATCCTGCGCCGGCGCCCGGACGGACGGCCGCGACCCGCTCACGTTCGAACAGTGGTCTGACAGACTACGGCAGCCCGGCGGCGCCCCCGCGGGGCGGTGTTCACCTGCCGGCCGCTCCCCGGGAATTCTCCCCGCGGGCGGCCGCGATTCCACCGGACGGCAATTCCGGGACCGCGTACATTCCGTGAAGCACACCCCGACCGGGCGAGTGAATTGAACCGCCATACATCACATCGCCATTACGAAGACGGGGCCGCGAGGGAGCCCTGCTATCACGGGCTGTAATCTTGAAAAAGTGCGTACCGACCGACTCCTCGCCCGCCTCGAACAGGAGCCTCAGCCACCCGACGTGCCGGCTCCTGTGATGAGCCGTGTGCGCGTCGGACTGCTGGGCGCGACCCTGGCGTTCTACGCGGCCGTCGTGGCGGCGGTCCTGAGCACCTCCTGGCTCGTCCGGCTGGACTGGCAGGTGATGCTGTTCCGGCCGTACAAGCAGTGGCCGGAGCTGCACGCGTTCCTCGACTACTTCGTCGTCCTCGGGCAGCGCGGCCCGACCGCCGCGCTGGTGGCGGCCTGGCTCGGCTGGCGCTCCTGGCGCCAGCGCACACCCCGCCCGCTGCTGGTGATGTGCTGCTCCCTGCTCCTGCTGAACCTCACGGTCGGCGCCGCGAAGATCGGGATGGGGCGCGAAGGCCCGCACTACGCCACCGTCATGGGCTCGAACGAGATGTGGCTCACCGGCGACATATTTCCCTCGGGCCACACCGCGAACGCCGTCGTGACCTGGGGCATCCTCGCCTACCTCGCCACCACGCACCGCGCCCGCCGCGCCCTGTCGGTCATCGCGTCCGTGTGCGCCCTGGGCGTGGGCGCCACCACCGTCTACCTCGGCACCCACTGGGTGAGCGACGTACTGCTCGGCTGGGCCGCGGGGCTGCTGATCCTGCTCGCCCTGCCGTGGTGCGAGCCGCTCATCACCCGCGTGGAGACGGTGCTGCTGACGCTGTGGGACCGCGTCCTCGGCGCCCCCGGCAGGCCGCGCCCCGCCGCCGGCCGCACCGGGCCGGTGACCCAGCCGGTACCGGTCCCGCAGGCCGACCTCGCGCCGCGCCCGGTCACCGCGAGCGCGACCGCGCTCGCGGAGGACGACCCGGTGCCAGCGCGCGCCGCCAAGGTCAGGACGCACGCCCCCGCCGGCCGTCCGCACCAGCCGGGGCGCCCCGAGCGACCCGTGCGCCCCGTGGGCAGCCGCTGAGCGTCAGCCCTGCCAGCAGCGGACCACCTCGCCGTCCCGGACGGCGAGGTTCAGCCTGCCCGGCATGAACTCCATGGTGACCACCGCGTCGGGCGCGAGGCACCGCACCCGGGACCAGCCGCGCTCGCGGGCGCGCCGTTCGGCGGTGTCGGCGGGCAGGCCGAGGTAGGAGTCGGGGTCGTCCCGGGGGTCCTGGGAGGCTGCGGGAGAGGTGCCATGCGGCCACGGTACGGCCGGCGCGGGACCACCGTGAAGTCCCGTCCGGGCCGGGGAACTGTCACGCTTCTGTCACAGCGGAGGGCCGCGCCACCCGTTCGGCCGAACGTGAGCATTCTGTGACGACGCGCCCTTCCCGCATTCCCGCCGGCGCCCGGCGGACGGAATTCCCGGCCGTTTTTCCCGGCCCCCGGGAAGGCTTTTCCCCGCGGAATCGGAACACCGCCGATTCACCTGCCAGGTGAACGCCGGTGAACGACCGGACATTGCTCCGGGCCGCTCCCCGGGCGCCCCCGCCGCCTGTCACCCCGGCACGGCGCGCGGGATTGGCCGCCCGGCGGGCGTGACCCGAACGGCGCCTTGGGCGTTGTGCACGGGGCCACCGCGCCCCCCGCGGCCCGGTGGCCCCGATACAAGAGCCCGAACCGAGGAGCGACAGTGTCCCCTTGCTCGACGTCAGCGACGACGTACGCGCCGAGATCGGCGACGAAGAAGCCGACCGGTTGCTCGCCGGCGAGAACGCCCCGGGCAGCTACGACTGCACCTCCTGCCGCACCCCGGGCCACACCGAGCAGGAGCGCACCAGCACCGTGCTGTTCGTGGGCGAGGAGACGGCCGTGCTCGCGTTCGCCCACGCCTCGTGCATCCCCTCGCAGGTCGTGTCCGTGTCCGAGGAGCAGCTCCAGGGCGCCGTCCGCTCCCTGACCTCCGACGGCGTCGGCGACGGCCCCGCCGGGGCGGACGGGCGGACGGAGCAGGCCGAGCAGGCCGTCCTCGGCGTCACCTGCGGGCAGATCCTGGTCAAGGACGACCTGTACCCGGCGATCGTGGTCGAGCCCACCGGGCCGATCGCCCGCCCCGGCTCCGACGGTCCGGGCGACGACTTCCTGCCGCTGCTGATCGAGGCCGGGTTCATGCCGGTGACGGACGTGTCGGAGATGCCGGCCACGCTGCCCGGCTGGTCCGTGCTGCTCGCCATGGGCCAGCTCCACGCGGTCCTCCAGGGCTCCCCGGCCGGCGGCGCGCCGAGCGCGTGGTGGCAGGCCCACCAGCCGCTGGCCGTCACCGACGGCTGGCGTGCCAGCGCCAACCAGCGGCACACCGTGCTCGTCTACTGCGCGCCGGCCGGCGCGATCGGGCAGCAGCCGCGCGAGGACCTGATGCGGGACGCGCTGGAGAAGGCGGCGGCCGGCGGGCTCCTGGTGGCCGCCGCCATGCCGCTCGCGGGCACCTGATCGGGCGCTCTCCCGACGACCGCTCCCCGCGCCGTCCGGAGGCGGAGCCGGGCACGCCGCGACGCGGCGGGCGGCCCGTGCCGCCCGACCCCGGCCGGCGCGGGCCGCATCCGTCGGCCGGTCCGCTCGTTGGACTGGCGTGCACCCTTATGAGCCTTCCCGACCGCAGCACCCGTCCCGGCACACCACGGTTCCCGCGGGCATCCCCGCCATGCGCGCGCCGTACGATCACGCGGCCACCGGCTCGGAGACGCCGATCTACGACGCGCTGTGCGCCGAGTACCGGCGGCTGTTCCTGACGCTGCCGGGGGATCGCTCGGGTGAGGAGCATCTGGGTTTCGTCGCGTTCGGCACGTTCCGCGGCACCGGCTCCGGCACGGCGTTCCCGGCCTACGGCTACGGGTACGCGGGTGCGCTGCACGCGCCGGCGGTCCTCGTCCCGGCCGTTCTGCGGCCCGTGCGCGGTGCCCAGGAAGGCCCGCCGCGCACAGGACCGTCCGGCCACTCCACCGCCCACTGATCCGGCGGCGGGCGCACCGGGGGCGGGGACCGCGCGTCGTCCGCGGCCCCCGCCCCCGCCGTGGTCACTTCTTGCGGCCGCGCTTCTCCCGCACCCGCACGGAGACGTGGATCGGGGTCCCCTCGAAGCCGAACTCCTCGCGCAGCCTGCGTTCCACGAACCGCCGGTAGCCGGCCTCCAGGAAGCCGGAGGCGAACAGCACGAACCGCGGCGGCCGCGTCCCCGCCTGCGTGCCGAACAGGATGCGCGGCTGCTTGCCGCCCCGCACCGGGTGCGGGTTGGACGCGACGATCTCGCCGAGGAAGCTGTTCAGCTTGCCCGTGGGCACGCGGCTCTCCCAGCCGGCGAGCGCCGTCTCCAGGGCGGGCACCAGCTTCTCCATGTGACGGCCGGTGCGCGCCGAGATGTTGACCCGGGGCGCCCACTGGACCTGGACGAGCTCCTGCTCGATCTCGCGCTCCAGGTAGAAGCGGCGCTCGTCGTCGATCTGGTCCCACTTGTTGTAGGCGATGACGAGCGCACGGCCGGCGTCCACCGCCATGGTGATGATGCGGGTGTCCTGGACGCTGATCGGCTCCGTGACGTCGATGAGGACGATCGCCGCCTCCGCCTTCTCCAGCGCGGCGGCCGTCCGCAGGGACGCGTAGTAGTCGGCGCCGTCCTGGAGGTGGACGCGGCGCCTGATGCCGGCGGTGTCGACGAAGCGCCAGGTCGTGCCGCCGAGGTCGATCAGCTCGTCCACCGGGTCGCGGGTGGTGCCCGCGGTGGCGTCCACGACGACCCGGTCCTCGCCCGCGACCTTGTTGAGCAGGGACGACTTGCCGACGTTGGGGCGGCCGATGAGCGCGATCCTGCGGGGGCCGCCGAGCGTCGTGCCGAACGTCTCGCGGGGCGCCTCCGGCATGACCTCGAGGACGGCGTCCAGCATGTCGCCCGTGCCCCGGCCGTGCAGCGCGGAGACGGGGTGCGGCTCGCCGAGGCCGAGGGACCACAGATAGGCGGCCTCGCCCTCCATGGAGAAGCCGTCGACCTTGTTGGCGCACAGCACGACGGGCTTGCCCGAGCGGCGCAGCAGCTTGACGACGGCCTCGTCGGTGTCGGTGGCGCCCACCGTCGCGTCCACGACGAGGACCACGGCGTCGGCCGCCTCGATCGCGAACTCGGCCTGCGCCGCGACGGACGCCTGGATGCCGAGGACGTCCTGCTCCCAGCCGCCGGTGTCCACGACCTTGAAGCGGCGGCCCGCCCACTCGGCCTCGTACGTGACGCGGTCACGGGTGACACCGGGACGGTCCTCGACGACGGCCTCACGGCGGCCGAGGATGCGGTTGACGAGCGTCGACTTGCCGACATTGGGGCGGCCGACGACGGCCAGGACGGGCAGCGGGCCCGCGGCGGCGGCGTCGAGGTCCCCGGCGATCTCGTCGGCGTCGAACCCCTCCTCGGCGGCGAGGGCCATGAACTCCTCGTACTCGGCGCCGCCGAGCGCGCCGTGCGGTTCGTTCGGGTCGGTCATGGAGTTCTGTACCTCGTTAATGGGTCTGTCGTTCTGCGGGTCTGCGGGTGTCCGCGCGCGGCCGGCCGGCCCGTGCGGTACGGGGTCGGGGCGGCGGGGAGGCACCGTGCGGCGCGCCCCCGTCGCTCCAGTGTCGCTCAGCGGCCGGTGAGCCGGCGGGCGTCCTTCAGGTGGGCGGTCAGCCGCTCCTGTATGCGCACGGTCGCGCCGTCCAGCGCGGACCGGGTGCGCCGCCCGCCGGGACCCTCGCCGGCGACGGTGAACGGGTCGCCGAACACCACGTCGATCCGCCCCCGCAGCGGCGGCAGCGCGGGCACGAGCCGCCCGCGCCGCTCGTTGCTGCCGAGGACGGCGACCGGCACGACCGGCGCCGCCGAACGCAGCGCGAAGTACGCGAGCCCGGCGCGCAGCGCGGCGAAGTCCCCCTCCGTCCTGGTGCCCTCGGGGAATATCCCGAGGACGCCGCCCCCGGCCAGTATGTCGAGGGCGCCGGTGACGGCCGCGCGGTCGGTGCTCTGCCGGTCGACCCGCACCTGTCCGATGCCCCGGAGGAAGCTGCCGACCGGGCCGACGAACGCCTCCTTCTTGATGAGGAAGTGCACGGGCCTGGGGGACGTGCCCATGAGCACCGGACCGTCGACGTTGTGCGTGTGGTTGATGGCCAGTATCGCCGGACCGCGCTCGGGGACGCGCCACGCCCCCAGCACACGGGGCCTGAACGCGCCCCTGATGAGACCGATGGCGATCCGCCGGCCGGTCGCCGCGCCCCTGGCGCCGGGTTCGGTCACCGATCGTGCCGCTTCTCGTTGACCAGGCCGACGACGCGCTCGATGACCTGTTCGAGGGTGAGGTGGGTGGTGTCCACCTCGACGGCGTCGGCGGCCTTGGCGAGCGGGGAGGTCTTGCGGGCCGAGTCGGCCGTGTCACGGCGCACGAGCGCCTCCCGGGTGGCGGCCACGTCGGCGGCCGCCGCGCCCGTCAGCTCGGCGCTCCGGCGCGCGGCCCTGGCCTCGGCGGACGCGGTGAGGAAGATCTTCACATCGGCGTCCGGGAGGACCGTGGTGCCGATGTCGCGGCCCTCCACCACGATGCCGGCGCCCGCCTCGGCCGCGATGGTCCGCTGCAGTCCGGTGATGCGGGTGCGCACCTCGGGGACGGCGCTCACGGCGCTGACGGCGGAGGTGACGGCCTCCTCCCGGATCGGCCCCGCGACGTCCGTGCCGTCCACCGTGATGGTGGGGGCGAGCGGGTCGGTCCCTGAGACGATCACGGGCTTCGCCGCGGCGGCGGCGACGGCCGCCGGGTCACCGGTGTCCACGCCGTTGGCCAGCATCCACCACGTCATCGCGCGGTACTGCGCCCCGGTGTCGAGGAACGCGAGGCCGAGGCGGTCGGCGACGGCCTTGGAGGTGCTCGACTTGCCCGTGCCGGAAGGGCCATCGATGGCGACGATGACAGGGGTTTCAGCCACGGCGGTGCGCACCTTTCTCACGGTTTTCCACCCGGACGACCAGCGTGTCGTACAGCGCGGGGGGACGGGACCGGCCGCCCCCGGGGAAGAAGGGTACCGGTCCCGCCCCCGTGCCCTACTGCCGGATGGACCAGCCCCGCTGGCGGAGCGCGGCGATGAGGCCGGGCGCTGCGCCCGGGTCCACCATGAGCTGGACGAGCCCCGCCTGCTGGCCGGTCGCGTGCTCGATGCGGACGTCCTCCACGTTGACGCCGGCCTCGCCCGCGTCGGCGAAGATCCGCGCCAGCTCGCCGGGCCGGTCGGTGATGTGCACGGACACCGTCTCGTACGCGGCGGGCGCGGCGCCGTGCTTGCCCGGGACCCGGTCCCGGCCCGCGCGGCCGCGCCGCAGGAGGTCCTCGACGCCGGCCATCCCGGCGTCGCGCTTGGCCTCGTCGGCGGCCTCCAGGGCGCGCAGGGACCGTACGGTCTCCTCCAGGTCGGCGGCCACCTCCGCGAGCACGTCGGCGACGGGGCCGGGGTTGGCGCCGAGGATGTCGAGCCACATGCGGGGGTCGGAGGCGGCGATCCGCGTGACGTCGCCGATGCCCTGCCCGCACAGCCGCACGGCGGACTCGGGCGCGGACTCGAGGCGGGCCGCGACCAGGCTGGAGACGATCTGCGGGGTGTGCGAGACGAGCGCGACGGCCCGGTCGTGGGCGTCGGCGTCCATGACGATCGGGACGGCGCGGCACAGGGCGATCAGTTCGAGCGCGAGGTTCAGGACCTCCGTGTCGCAGCCGGCGGTGGGGGTGAGGACCCACGGCCTGCCCTCGAAGAGGTCGGCGGTCGCGGCGAGCGGCCCGGAGCGTTCCTTCCCGGACAGCGGGTGCGTGCCCAGGTAGGTGTCCAGGTCGCCGCCCAGGTCGGCCAGCTCGCGGCGTGGACCGCCCTTGACGCTGCCGACGTCCACGTAGCCGCGGGCCGCGCCGCGCCGCTGGAGGGCGGCGGTGACACCGGCGATGAACGCGGGCGGGACGGCGATCACCGCGAGGTCGACGGGCCCCGCGGGCGGCTCGTCGGTGCCGGCGCCGAGGGCGGCCGCGGTCTTCGGCTGGTCGGGGTCGTGGTCCTCCAGGTGCACGCGGACGCCGCGCGCGGACAGCGCGAGGGCGATCGAGGTGCCGATGAGGCCGGTGCCGGCGACGAGTGCGGTGCGCATTACAGGCCGACCTCCTTCATGAGGCGGCCGACCTCGGTGTGCGTCATGCGGCGCAGCCAGCCCGACTTCTGGTCGCCGAGCGCGATGGGGCCGAAGTGCGTGCGCACGAGCCGGTCCACGGGGAAGCCCGTCTCGGCGAGCATCCGGCGGACGATGTGCTTGCGGCCCTCGTGCAGGGTGACCTCGACCAGGTAGTCGCGGCCGGTGTTCTCCACGACGCGGAAGTGGTCGGCGCGGGCGTACCCGTCCTCCAGCTGCACGCCGTCCTTGAGGCGCTTGCCGAGGTCGCGCGGGATGGGGCCGCGGATGGCGGCGAGGTACGTCTTGGTGACGCCGTACCGGGGGTGGGTGAGGCGGTGGGCCAGCTCACCGTGGTTGGTGAGGAGGATGAGGCCCTCCGTCTCGGTGTCGAGCCGGCCGACGTGGAAGAGGCGGGTCTCGCGGTTCGTCACGTAGTCGCCGAGGCACTGGCGGCCCTCGGGGTCCTCCATGGAGGAGACGACGCCGGCCGGCTTGTTCAGCGCGAAGAAGAGGTACGTCTGGGCGGCCACCGTCAGCCCGTCGACCTTGATCTCGTCCTTCTCGGGGTCGACGCGGCGGCCCTGCGAGGTGACACGCTTGCCGTTGACCTCGACGCGGCCCTGCTCGATCAGCTCCTCGCAGGCGCGGCGCGAGCCGAGGCCGGCGCGGGCGAGCACCTTCTGCAGGCGCTCGCCGTCGGGCTCGCCGAACGTCCTGGGGACGCGGACGGCGGGCTTGTCGTGGCGTTCCCGGTTGCGCTCCTCGATCATCGCCTCGTACTCGCGCGACCGGACGGGACCGCCCCCCGAGCCCGGGCGCCGGCCGCCGGAGCCCCGGCCGCCGCCGGCCGGGCTGCCGGGGCGGCCGTGACGGCGCTCCTCGGGCCGGGGGCGGCCCGTGCCCT
Source organism: Streptomyces sp. RFCAC02 (assembly GCF_004193175.1). Lineage (NCBI taxonomy): Bacteria > Bacillati > Actinomycetota > Actinomycetes > Kitasatosporales > Streptomycetaceae > Streptomyces > Streptomyces sp. RFCAC02. The sequence continues at coordinate 814,340 of NZ_SAUH01000001.1, forward strand.
GCCGTCTGTCGTCCCGGCCGCTGCCGGCGCCCCGGTCATTCCGGTTGCTCCGGTCGTCCCGGTTGTTCCGGCCGCCCTGGCCACTCTGGCCGTTCCTGCCGCTGTTCCTGCCGCTGCTTCGCATCAATGATCCGTTGGGAGTCGCCGCTGTCGTCTGCATCTTCGTCCACGCTGAACGACGGCACTCCCTCCCGGCTCTCACCCTCCACCTGGTCCGCCTCGGGGAGGAAGGGCGCGAGCTCGGGGAGCTCCCCCAGGTCGCGAAGGCCCATGCGTTCCAGGAAGTAGTGCGTCGTCCCGTACAGGATCGCACCTGTTTCGGGTTCGGTGCCCGCCTCGGTCACCAGTCCGCGCTGGAGCAGGGTCCGCATGACGCCGTCGCAGTTGACACCGCGCACCGCGGACACCCGCGAGCGGCTGACGGGCTGCCGGTACGCGACGACTGCGAGGGTCTCCAGGGCGGCCTGGGTGAGGCGGGCGTGCTGGCCGTCCAGGACGAACGCCTCGACGGCCTCGGCGTACGCGGGCCGCGTGTAGAAGCGCCAGCCGCCGGCGACGAGCCGCAGCTCGAAGCCGCGGTCCTGGGCGGTGTACTCGTCGGCCAGCTCCCGCAGGGCGGCGGCCACCGCGCGGCGGGGGTGACCGAGGACACGGGCGAGGTGGTCCTCGCGGGCGGGTTCGTCCACGACCATGAGGACCGCTTCGAGCGCGGGCTTGAGGGCCGGCGCTCCGGGGGCGGCTTTGCCCCCGGCCTCCGGTGCGGGCGCGGTGTCGGTCGCGGATGCGTCGGCGCTCATGGGGCGGGCTCCTCCTGCGGTGCGGTGTCGCGGCCGGCGGCCCGGCCCTCGCGCTCGGGGTCGAACTCGCCGCTGACCAGGGCGCCGCCGCTGTCCTCGGCGCCGCCGGTCCAGCGCACGAGCAGGGGACCGAGCGCCTCGTCCTGGTCGAGGGCGACGGCGCGCTCACGGTACAGCTCCAGCAGGGCGAGGAAGCGGGCGACGACGGTGAGGGTGTCGGGGGCGTCGGCGGTCAGCTCGGTGAACGCCGCCCGCCCGCGCTCCCGCAGCCGCGCCACGACGATCTCGGCCTGCTCCCTGACGCTGACCAGCGGGGCGTGGATGTGGTCGACGTACACCTGCGGCTTCGGCTTCGGCTGCATCGCCTTCACCGCGAGCCGGGCGAATCCCTCGGGACCGACGCTGATGACGACCTCGGGCAGCAGCGCGGCGTGGTGCGGTTCGAGGCCGACGGTCCTGGGGTGGCGCAGGCTCTCGGCCGCCATCCGGTCGGCGAGGATGTCGGCCACCCTCTTGTACGCCCGGTACTGGAGCAGCCGCGCGAACAGCAGGTCGCGGGCTTCGAGCAGGGCGAGGTCGGCCTCGTCCTCGACCTCGGCGGCGGGCAGGAGCCGGGCGGCCTTGAGGTCGAGCAGGGTGGCGGCGACGACGAGGAACTCGGTCGTGCGGTCCAGGTCGAGATCGGGTCCCATGGCGCGGATGTGCGCCATGAAGTCGTCGGTGACGCGGGAGAGCGCGACCTCGGTGACATCGAGCTTGTGCCGGGAGATGAGCTGGAGCAGCAGGTCGAACGGCCCCTCGAAGTTCTCCAGGACCACGGTGAAACCGCCGTCGCCGCCGCGGGCGCCCGGCACGCGCCCGCCGGCCGTCGCGTCCCTCGGGGTGTCGGGGGAACCGTCCACCGACGGGCCGGGTGGCGGGGCCGCGGGCGCGGGGGTGGCCGGGGACCCCTCCGGCGGCGACGCGGGCGCCTCTCCCGTACCGCCGCCGTCCTCGTCCCGTGGCAGCGCCGGCGCCGCGCCGGGGCCTCGGCCCAGGGGGCGGCGGGGACGGGGGTCGGGAACGGACGGGGTCATCGCGGGGCAGATTACCCCTCATGCCCCCGCGCGGGGACATGCCGCACCGCGCGTCGTACGGGTCCCCGCGCCGCGGGTCAGCGGCCGCGCAGGCGCCGGACGAGGATGCTCGCGTCGCCCCGGGACTCCAGGTCCGCGAGGACGACCGCCACGGCCTCCCGCACGATGCGGCCGCGATCGACGGCGAGGCCGTGCTCCCCGCGCAGGACGAGCCGGGCGTGTTCGAGGTCCATCAGCTCCTCGGCGGAGACGTAGACCGTGATCTTCTCGTCGTGCCGCTCCCGGCCGCTGGGGCGGCGCGCGGCGCGGCCCCGGCGGGAGGAGGAGGCGGCGGTGCTCCGGGCCGGGGCGGCCTTGCCGCCGGCGGCTTCCCGCTTCGGCTGGCCGGGGACCGCGGCGCCGCCGGACGCGCGCTCCTGCCCCGGGCGGCGCCCCCGCGCGTCGTCGCCGGTCCCCTGGGCCGGCCCGGACGTGCCCGCGCCGGGACTGGTGCCGGCCGCGCCGTCGTCGCCGTCCGTCCCCGGGCCGGCGGGCTGCTCGGCCGCCGGGGCGGGGAGCCGGGCGGCGGTGCCGCGTTCCTGGGCCGCGCCGCCGCTCTCCTGCGGCGTCGAGGACTGGACACCGGCCCCACCGGTGGTACGGAAGAGTTCGTCAGCCGCCGGGAGACTCACTCGGCGTGGCACCGGGCGAGCACCTCCCTTGCGAGCTGGCGGTAGGCGGCGGCACCGACGGAGTTCGAGGCGTAGGTGGTGATGGGCTCGCCGGCGACCGTGGTCTCCGGGAAGCGGACGGTCCGGCCGATGACGGTGTGGTACACGTTGTCGTCGAACGCCTCGACCACCCGGGCGAGGACCTCGCGGCTGTGCACCGTCCGGGAGTCGTACATCGTCGCCAGGATGCCGTCGAGGCTGAGCTGCGGGTTCAGCCGCTCCTGGACCTTCTCGATCGTCTCGGTCAGCAGCGCGACACCGCGCAGCGCGAAGAACTCGCACTCCAGCGGCACGATCACCTTGTGCGCCGCGGTCAGCGCGTTCACCGTGAGCAGGCCGAGGGACGGCTGGCAGTCGATGATGATGAAGTCGTAGTCGGCGAGCAGCGGCTGGAGGGCGCGCTGGAGCGTCGACTCGCGGGCGACCTCGCTGACGAGCTGGACCTCGGCCGCGGAGAGGTCGATGTTGCTGGGGAGCAGGTCCATGCCGGCGACGGCGGTCTTCAGCAGCACCTCGTCGGGGGCCATGCCCCGCTCCATCAGCAGGTTGTAGATGGTGAGGTCGAGCTCCATCGGGTTGACGCCGAGGCCGACCGAGAGGGCGCCCTGCGGGTCGAAGTCCACCAGCAGGACGCGGCGTCCGTACTCGGCGAGGGCGGCGCCCAGGTTGATGGCCGACGTGGTCTTGCCGACGCCGCCCTTCTGGTTGCACATGGCGATGATCTTCGCCGGGCCGCGCTCGGTGAGGGGGCCGGGAATCGGGAAGTACGGGAGCGGCCGGCCGGTGGGGCCGATGCGCTCGCGGCGCTGGCGCGCAGCGTCGGGCGCGATGGTGGCCGCGTACTCCGGGTCCGGCTCGTACTCCGCGTCGGGGTCGTAGAACTGCCCGTCGGGCAGCTCCTCGTAGTCGGGGAAACGGTCGGCATCGCCGCCCGTGCGGTCTTCCGTGCTCTGATGCGCAGTCATGCTCGGTTGGCTCTGGTGGGTTGCGAAGGTGTGGACGGCGACGGAGCCCGGGGCGCCGGGACGATCCGTGGCGCCATGTCGTCCTGCCGGGACCTCTGGTTGCCCTCCCCGGGAGTAATTATCGACTCATTCACAAGTCGTCTTACCTCCTTGGGGACCAGGAAACATCTGGACAGAGTCAGCGTTGCACCATGCCGACGATTGGCGACTCTATGGCGTGTCGGCGGTCCACAGCAACACAATCCGCCGGACCGGCACGGATGTGTCGGCCGTCGAACATTCGCCTGTCAACGGCGCAAGGCTCACCAGTGGGACGTTTCACCGGCCCGCGAACCGCTCAAAGGGCCATCATCACGGCGAGTTGACCATGTGTCGGGAGGTGGCCTGAACACGACCCGCCGTGCGGCGCGCCGACGCGCCGCACGCGGTGTGTGACATTCCCGATGTTGACGCCGGGAGTTGACCCGGCGCCGCGCCGGGTCACCCGAGCACGGAACGCGGTTCGGCGCACGGCAGGCCGTGGGCCTCGGCGACGGGGGCCGAGAACACCGCGCCGGCATGGGTGTTCAGGCCGCTGACCAGCGACGGATCGGCGCGCAGCGCGTCGCGCCACCCGCGGTCGGCGAGCCGGACGACGTACGGCAGGGTCGCGTTCGTCAGCGCCCAGGTCGAGGTGTTCGGGACGACTCCCGGCATGTTCGCTACGCAGTAGAAGACCGATCCGTGCACCGGGAACGTCGGCTCGGCGTGGGTGGTGGGGCGTGAATCGGCGAAACAGCCGCCCTGGTCGATCGCGATGTCGACAAGGACACTTCCGGGGCGCATCCGGGCCACGAGGTCGTCGCCCACCAGCTTCGGCGCGCGGGCGCCGGGCACCAGGACCGCGCCGATGACGAGGTCGGCGTCGAGCACGGCGCGCTCCAGGGCGTAGGCGTTGGACGCGCTGGTCCGCACGCGGTTGCCGAAGATCCGGTCGGCCTCCCGCAGCTTGGCCGCGTCGGTGTCAAGCAGCGTGACGTCGAAGCCCATGCCGACGGCGATCTGCGTCGCGTTGAACCCGGAGACCCCGCCGCCGATGACGACGGCGCGCGCCGCCGGGGTGCCGGGGACGCCGCCCGGCAGGACGCCGCGCCCGCCCGCCGACCGCATGAGGTGGTACGCGCCGACCTGGGGGGCGATGCGGCCCGCCACCTCGGACATGGGGGCGAGCAGCGGGAGCGCACGGTCGGCGGTCTGCACGGTCTCGTACGCGATCGCCGTGGTCCTGGCCGCGAGGAGCGCGTCGGTGCAGGCACGGGAGGCGGCGAGGTGGAGGTAGGTGAAGAGGGTCTGGCCGTCGCACAGGCGGTGGTACTCCTCGGCGACGGGCTCCTTGACCTTGAGGAGCAGTTCGGCGTCGGCCCACACGTCGTCGGCCGCCGGCACCAGGGTCGCGCCGGCCGCGGCGTACTCCGTGTCGGGAAGGGCCGAGCCGAGGCCGGCGCCGCGCTCCACGAGGACGGTGTGGCCCCGGCCGGTCAGCTCGTGGACACCGGCGGGGGTGATGGCGACGCGGAACTCGTTGTTCTTGACCTCGCGGGGGATGCCGACCTTCAAGGGGATCACGTTCCTCGGTTCGGAAAAACACTGCGCGAACCAGTCTATTGAAGGTCGTTACCTGATGCAGCCTTTGTTTCAGCCAGCGTATTCGTCGTTACGTCTGAGTTTCGAAAGCCGGGGCGGACGGCAGGGCGGGGGCCTCCCCGGCCAGGAGCGTGTCGGCCACGGCGCGGTGGCGGTCGGCGGCCGCGGTGTCGCCGAGCCGGTCCGCGCACTCGGCGAGCCGCAGCCGCAGCGCGGCCTGGAGCCGCGGGTCGCCGGCGCGTTCCGCGAGCCGCAGGGCGTCCCTCGCCGTACGGGCGGCGTCCTCCGTACGGTCGGCGCGCTCCAGCACGCGGGCCGCGTCGGCGAGCGCGCGGGCCTGCGCGGGCACGTCGCCCAGCCGCCGGTGCGCCGCCGCGGCGGCACGCCAGGCGCGCAGGGCGTCGGTGAACTGGTCGGTGCGCTCCAGGGCGTCGCCGACGCGGGCGTGGAGGCGGGCGATGTCGGCGAGGTCGCCGCGGGCCTGGGCGAGGGACAGGGCGCGCCCGTACCAGTCGGCGGCACGCTGCCAGTCGTCGAGTTCGGCGTACGTGTCGCCCAGGGAGGCGAGGGCGCGGCCCACGGTCTCGCGGTCGGCGCCGTCCCGCTCCCCGCGGGCCGCCTCCAGGGCGGCGCGGTAGCGGCCGAGGGCGGCGGTGTGGCGGCCGGCGCGTGCGTCGATGTCGCCGAGGTTCAGGTGGGCCGCGGCGAGTTCGCGGGGCAGCCGCTGGCGGCGGGCGACCTCGATGACGAGTTCGTGGAGCCGGTAGAGGTCCACGGCGGCCCCGGCGGCGCCCCGGTGGGCGACCAGCGCGCGGGTGAGGGCGGCGAGGAGGCGGCGGGCGAGGGTGTCGAGGCCGCCGTCGGCGACGGCGGCGCGGGCGGCGGCCAGCAGCTCGGCACGACTGACGGCCAGCCAGTCGGCGGCAGCCGCCCGGGTCTCGAACCGGAGGGCACCGGGCAGCCGGGAGAGCCACTTGCGCGCGGGGCTGCCGGGCGGCTCGGCGATGGCCTCGGCGGCCCGCAGCCGGCGCACGGTCCGCTCCAGCATGCGGGCGCGGGCGAGGACGACCTCCGCCGGACGCTCCTGGGTGTCCAGGAGCGCCCCGACGATGTCCTCGAGACAGCCCGGGATCCGGTACCGGTCCGGATCGGGGGTGACCCGCAGCAGTCCGAGGGACGCGAACCCCGCGAGTGCCGCGCGGGCGGCGGGGACCGGGCAGCCCGCGAGCGCGGCGGCCGTGTGGGGGTCGACGACGCCGGCGGGCGCGAGGGACAGCAGCCGCAGCATGCGCGCGGCGGGCGCGGGGAGGGCGGAGTGGACGAGGCCGAACGCGCGGCGCAGCGGGCCGTCCGCCGTGTCGCGGGCGCGCGCCCGCCCCGCGCCGGCGCCCGGCTCACCCCCGTCGTCCCCCGCCCCGTCCGGCGCGGGGGCGTCGCCGCCTCCCGCGCGGGGCGCGGGCGGCGCCGGCGGCGCGACGTGCCGCGCGAGCAGATCGCCGACCGGGTCGTCCGCCATGCGGTGCAGGGCGTCGGAGACGGTGGCCTCCGGGTGGGCGGCGAGCCAGCCCGCCGCCAGGACGAGCGCGGCCGGCAGGTCGCCGCACGCCTCCGCGAGGCTCTCGGCGGCGATCGGGTCCACCGTGATCCGCACCGGCCCCGCGCCGCGCGCGAGCAGCCGCAGCGCCGTCGGCCGGTCGAGGCCGGCGAGCGTGCACGGCCGCACGTCCGGCACCCCGGTGAGGGGGCCGCGTGCCACAGCGACGACCAGGCTGGTCCGGCTGTCGGGGATGAGGTCGGCGAGCTGTCCGGCCGTGCGCACGTCGTCCAGGACGACGACCGCGCGGCACCGGTCGAGGGCCTCGCGCAGGAGATCGCACAGCTCGTCGTCCGACGCGCCGGCCGGCGGCCGCTCGCCCAGGGCGTCGAGCAGCTCACGGGCCGCGCGCCCGCTCGGCACCGGCACGCCCCCGGGCTCCGAGAGGCACGCGCGCACCGCGCCGTCCGGGTACGCGCCGGAGCCGGCCAGGTCGCGGGCGAACTTGTCGGCCAGCGCGCTGCGCCCGGTGCCCGGCCGGCCCGCGACGAGCAGGACGCGGCAGCGCGGTGCCGGACGGCCGGCCAGCGTGTCGAGACCGGCCCGGTCGATGTCGGAACGGAGCGCCGCCAGCTCGCGGCGGCGCCCCAGGAACTCGGGTGCGTGTGGCCTGTCGGTGACTGTTGGGTGCGTCACGTCCGTCACGGGCCGAGCGTATGCCACGCGCCGGGCACCGGCAGGTCAGGACACGTCAGGCGGGGAACGGGCGGGCCGGCCAGGGCGCGTCCGCCGGGCGCAGCGCCGCGACACCGTCCCCCGCCCTGGCGGCCTGGAGCGCGAGCACCCCGTAGGTCAGGCACGAGTTGTGCAGCCGCCCGGCGAGGACGGCGCGGACGAGGTCGGCCACCGGGACGCGGGCGTGCCGCATGTCCGCCTCCTCCTCACCGGCGGCGAACCGCTCCCCCGGCGCGGCGGACAGCTCGGTCGCGAGGAAGATCCGCACCGCCTCGTCCGAGCCGCCGGGCGAGGTGTACACGTCCACGAGGACGCGCCACTCCTCGGCCTTGATGTGCGCCTCCTCGTACAGCTCGCGCTGCGCGGCGTGCAGCGGGTTCTCGCCGGGGACGTCGAGGAGCCCGGCGGGGATCTCCCACAGCCTGTGCCGCACGGGGTGGCGGTACTGCTCGATCACGACCACCTGGTCCCGCTCGTCCAGGGCCAGGATCGCGACCGAGCCGGGGTGCACCTGGTAGTCCCGGCGGGCCGTCGACCCGTCGGGCATCACCACGTCGTCGGCGCGGACGCTGGTCTTGGCGCCGGTGAACGGCGTCTCCGTGGCGGCGACGGGCCAGTGCGCCGGGGTGTCGGCGAGGAAGTCGCCGGTCTGCTCGCTCATGGCACCCAGTCTCCTACGCCTGCTCCGCCCGGTCGGGACCGGTCACGGCCGTCGCGCCACGGGCCACCACGGCCGCCCGGACCAGGCCCGCGAACAGCGGGTGCGGCCGGGTCGGGCGCGACCGCAGCTCGGGGTGGGCCTGCGTCGCGACCAGGTAGGGGTGGACCTCGCGCGGGTACTCGACGTACTCGACGAGCTGGTTGTCGGGCGAGGTGCCGGAGAACACGAGGCCCGCCTTCTCCAGCTCGGCGCGGTAGGAGTTGTTCACCTCGTAGCGGTGGCGGTGGCGCTCGTGCACCATCTCGGCCCCGTCGTACGCCTCGCGCACGACGGACCCCTCCGCGAGGCGCGCCGGGTACAGGCCGAGGCGCATGGTGCCGCCCATGTCGCCCTCGCCCTCGACGATGTCGAGCTGCTCCTCCATCGTGGAGATGACCGGGTGCGGCGCCGCCGGGTCGAACTCGGTGGAGCCCGCCCCTTCGATGCCGGCGAGGTTGCGCGCGGCTTCGATGACGATGCACTGCAGGCCGAGGCACAGGCCGAGCAGCGGGACGCGGTTCTCGCGGGCGAAGCGGATGGCGGAGATCTTGCCCTCGACACCGCGCTCGCCGAAGCCGCCGGGCACGCAGATGGCGTCGACGTCGCCGAGCTGCTCGGCGGCGCCGGCCTGGGTGCGGCAGTCGTCGGAGGTGACCCACTTGACGCGGACGCGCGCGTTGTTCGCGAAGCCGCCGGCCCGCAGCGCCTCCGTGACCGACAGGTAGGCGTCGGGCAGGTCGATGTACTTGCCGACCAGCGCGACCGTCACCTCGTGCTCGGGGTGGTGGACGCGGCGCAGCAGGTCGTCCCACTGGGTCCAGTCCACGTCGCGGAAGGGCAGGTCGAGGCGGCGCACGACGTAGGCGTCGAGGCCCTCGCCGTGCAGGACGCGCGGGATGTCGTAGATCGACTTGGCGTCGATGCAGGCGACGACGGCGGCGTCGTCCACGTCGCACATGAGGGAGATCTTGCGCTTGATGGAGTCCGGCACCTCGCGGTCGGCGCGCAGCACGATGGCGTCGGGCTGGATGCCGATGTTGCGCAGGGCGGCGACCGAGTGCTGGGTCGGCTTGGTCTTCAGCTCGCCGGACGGGCCGATGTAGGGCAGCAGCGAGATGTGGACGACGAAGACGTTGTCGCGGCCGACCTCGTGCCGCACCTGCCGCACGGATTCGAGGAACGGCAGCGACTCGATGTCGCCGACCGTGCCGCCGACCTCGGTGATCACGACGTCGACGTCGTCGGTCGCCATGCGGCGGATGCGGTGCTTGATCTCGTTGGTGATGTGCGGGATGACCTGCACGGTGTCGCCCAGGTACTCGCCGCGGCGCTCTTTGGCGATCACGGTGGAGTAGACCTGGCCGGTGGTGACGTTGGCGCTGCCGTCGAGGTCGACGTCGAGGAAGCGCTCGTAGTGCCCGATGTCCAGGTCGGTCTCGGCGCCGTCGTCGGTCACGAAGACCTCGCCGTGCTGGAACGGGTTCATCGTGCCGGGGTCGACGTTGAGGTACGGGTCGAGCTTCTGCATGGTGACGCGCAACCCGCGCGCCTTGAGCAGCGCGCCCAGGCTGGACGCGGTGAGCCCCTTGCCCAGCGAGGAGGCGACCCCGCCGGTGACGAAGATGTGCTTGGTCGTCGTGGTACTGGGCGGAATGGCCAAAAGAGGGCTCCCGTGGTCGCGAGGTCGGATGCGTGGGACAGCTCCCGGACGGCGGGGGTCGTGCCCTCGCCGGGGGTGCGGTCGCTGGAATTCGGGGGTTCGGCGGCCCTCCGCTCCACGGGCTACCAGGGTAACAGCGGACGGCGCGGGGCGACGGGCCGGGACGGTCGCTGACGTCCCGCTGAAGGTCCGCTGAACCCGTTTCCGGCGTATCGCACGCAACGTGAACAAGCTCACCCCACCGGCTCAGGCCATCCTCCGTCGCTCGACGCGCGCCGGGTGCCGCTCCGTCGTATTCTGCTCGGACGCTCGAATGGGCGACGGAAATCCGCACGTCCCACGGGGGGCGAGGCGCTGTTCGACTGGAGACGCAAGTGGCCGGGCGTATCGAGGATTACGCACTCGTCGGGGACATGCAGACCGCCGCGCTGATCTGCCGGGACGGGTCGGTCGACTGGTTGTGCCTGCCGCGCTTCGACTCCCATGCCGTGTTCGCCGGCCTCCTCGGGACGGAGGAGCACGGCTTCTGGCGGCTGGGGCCCGCGCACGGCAAGGACGCCCCGCCCCCGCCGGCCAGCCGCCGCCGCTACCGGGGCGACTCCCTGATCCTGGAGTCCGAGTGGGACACCCCGCGCGGCACGGTCAGGGTGACCGACTTCATGCCGCCGCGCGGCGTGGACGCGCCGCAGGTCGTGCGCATCGTGGAGGGTGTGAGCGGCCGCGTCCCGATGCGGTCGGCGCTGCGGATGCGCTTCTCGTACGGCTGGGTCGTCCCGTGGGTGCACAAGGTGGACGACCGCACGGTGGCGGTCGCCGGCCCCGACTCCGTGTGGCTCGACACGAGCGTGGAGACGTACGGCAAGAACCTCACGACGTACTCCGACTTCACAGTCGCGCCCGGTGACCGGGTGGCGTTCACGATCAGCTGGCAGCCGTCCCACAAGCAGCCGCCGCCGGTGCCCCGGCCGGAGGAGGCCCTCGCCACGACGGAGGAGTTCTGGCGCGACTGGGTGGCGCAGTGCACCTACCACGGGCCGTACCGCGAGGCGGTGGTCCGCTCCCTCATCACGCTGAAGGCGCTCACCTACGCGCCGACCGGCGGCATCGTCGCCGCCCCGACGACGTCCCTGCCGGAGGAGATCGGCGGCTCCCGCAACTGGGACTACCGCTTCACCTGGCTGCGCGACGCCGCGATCACCCTGTCGTCGCTGCTGCGCACCGGCTACCGCGAGGAGGCCAGCGCGTGGCGCGAGTGGCTGCTGCGCGCCGTCGCGGGCGACCCGCAGAACCTCCAGATCATGTACAGCATCGCGGGTGACCGCGAGCTGTCCGAGGCGGAGCTGAGCTGGCTCCCCGGCTACGAGAACTCGCAGCCGGTGCGCGTCGGCAACGGCGCGGCGGCCCAGCTCCAGCTCGACGTGTACGGCGAGGTGACGGAGGCGCTGCACCTGGCGCACATGACCGGCCTCGCGCGCAACGATCACGCCAATCTCCTCCAGCTCAAGCTGATCCGCTACCTGGAGGACCACTGGACCGAGCCGGACGAGGGCATCTGGGAGGTCCGCGGGCCGCGCCGGCACTTCGTCCACTCCAAGGTGATGGCGTGGGTCGCGGTGGACCGCACGGTGCGGCTGATCGAGTCGGGTGAGGTGGACGGGCCGCTGGAGCGGTGGCGCGACCTGCGCGACGAGATCCACCGCGAGGTGTGCGAGCGCGGCTACGACAAGGAACGGAACACGTTCACCCAGTCGTACGGCTCGAAGGAGCTGGACGCCTCGCTGCTGCTGATCCCGCAGATGGGGTTCCTGCCGCCGGACGACAAGCGGGTCATCGGCACGATCGAGGCGATCCAGCGGGAGCTGTCGACGCTGGACGGCTTCATCCTGCGCTACCCGACCAACGGCGACCAGGCCGGTGTGGACGGTCTGGAGGGGGACGAGGGCGCGTTCCTCGCGTGTTCGTTCTGGCTGGCGGACGACCTGGCGATGATCGGCCGGGTGGACGAGGCGCGGAAGCTCTTCGAGAAGCTCCTCGCCCTGCGCAACGACCTGGGGCTGCTGGCCGAGGAGTGGGACCCGCGCCGGATGCGGCAGGTGGGGAACTTCCCGCAGGCGTTCAGCCATGTCCCGCTCATCGACACGGCGCTGCGCCTGACGGCGTCCGGCGCGTACGGCGGCTGATCCGGCTCCCGGCCGAAGTCACCCGATCGGGTGGTTCACGGCCGGGTGGTACGGCTCCCCCGGGGGTGACTCGCGCCGGTCACCTCGGCGTGGTTCAGCGGCGGATCACTGGGTGCGCGGGACGAGTTCGTCATAGACGCTGAGAACCTGCGCGACCGTCGTGTCCTCGGTCGGCCAGCTCCCCGCGCGCGCCCGGCCGGCGGCGGCCAGCGCGGCGCGGCGGTCCGGGTCGCCCAGCAGGGCGCGCACGGCGGCACCGAGCGCCACGGCGTCGCCGTAGGGGACGAGGACGGCCGCCTCGCCGACCAGTTCGGGGACGCCGCCGACGGCCGTGGCGACGAGGGGCACGCCCCGCCGCAGCGCCTCCTGCGCGAGCGGCGCGCGGCCCGCCCACTCGACGACGAGGAGCGCGGCGTCGGCGGCCCCGAGGAGTTCCACGGGGTCCTGGCAGGGGCCGAGGAGCCGGACGGGCAGGCGTTCCCTGTCGATGCGGCGCTGGATGGCGGTGCGGCCCGGCCCGTCCCCCGCGATGAGGAGCAGGGGCCGGGGCGCGCGGCCGCGCCAGGCGCGGGACGCGGTGAGGAGGACGTCGAGCGCGCGGTCGCGGTCGAGGCGCGTCGCGGTGACGAGCAGCGGCCGGTCGATGACGCCGAGTTCGGCGCGCAGTTTGTGGGACGCCGGGTCGGCGGGGTCGGGTTCGGCCGGCCGCGGTCCCGGCAGGCCGACGGGGGCGAGCCTGGCGTCGCGGGCGCCCCGCAGGCGTGCCCGGTCCACGAGGTCGGAGGTGGCGCCGAGGACGACGGTGGCGGCCCGGGCGACCCAGCTCTCGGTGACGTGTCGGACCCGCGCGCGGACACCGGGGGCGGTGGAGCGTGTGTGCCAGCTCACGACGAGGGGAAGGGTGTCCCTGCGGCGCCGGGCGAGGGTGGCGAGCAGGCCGGCGCGCATGCCGTGGGCGTGCACGAGGTCGGCGCCCGCGCAGACGGACCGCAGGATGCCGACGCCCGCCCGCCGCGTCGCGACGGGCAGGGGGACGAAGCGCGCGCCCGCGCCGGTGAAGTCGTAGCGGCGCTGGGCGGACTGCGGGGCGCACACGGTGACGTCCACGCCGCGCGCGACGAGTCCGGCGGACAGGGACCGCACATGGGCGCCGGTGCCGGCGCTGCCGCCGCCGAGGACCTGGACGACGTGCAGCGGCCCGGGGCCGTGCGGGCCGCTCACGGCGTGTCCCGCCGGCCGGGGTCGAGCCGCGCTCGCGGGCGCGCGTGGATCACGGCGGCCTCTCGTCTTCCGGTGTGGTTCGCAGGGGTCTCCGGGGCCGTGGCGCCGGTGGGACCGGGCCTCCAGGATGCCAGCCCGGACGGCGGGCGCGGTAGCGCGGCCACTCGCACGGACTATTCCCGGCCGAGGCGGGCGGCGGTGGCCAGCAGCTCCTCGGCGTGGGCGCGGGCGAGCCGGGAGTCCTCCTGACCTGCGAGCATGCGGGACAGCTCACGGACGCGCCCCTCGCCGTGGACGGTCCGCACGCCGCTGCGGGTGACCGAACCGTCGCTGGTCTTCTCGACGACGAGGTGCCGGTCCGCGAACGCGGCGACCTGCGGCAGATGGGTGACGACGACGACCTGTGCCGTCTCGGCGAGCTTCGCGAGGCGCCGGCCGACCTCGACGGCGGCCTTCCCGCCGACGCCCGCGTCCACCTCGTCGAACAGGTACGTCGGCACCGGCGCGGTGCCGGCGAACACCACCTCGACGGCGAGCATGACGCGGGACAGCTCGCCGCCGGACGCGCCCTTCGCGATGGGCCGGGCGGGCGCGCCGGGGTGGGGGGCGAGGAGGAGTTCGACGTCGTCGGCACCGTGCGGGCCGAAGGTGACGGCGCGTCCGTCGAGGTCGATGACGCCGGCCGGGTCGTCGCCGGGGGCGGCGTCGGTCTGCCGGACGTCGACCTGGACGCGCGCGTGGGGCATGGCGAGGTGGGCCAGCTCCTCCGTGACGGCGTCGGCGAACCGCTCGGCCGCCTCGGCCCGGGCGGCGGTGAGGTCGCGCGCGGAGGCGGTGAGGTCGGCGCGCAGGCTGTCGCGGAGGGCAGTGAGTTCGCCGACGCGGTCGTCGTCGCCGTCGAGTTCGGCGAGGCGGGTGGCGCCGCGTTCGGCCCAGGCGAGGACGGCGGCGGCGCCGTCCTCGCCGGCCGCGGCGGGGTCGGCGTACTTGCGGACGAGGTGGGCGAGGGCGGCGCGGCGTTCCTCGACGGCGGCCAGCCGCAGCGGGTCGGCCTCCAGGCCGTCGGCGTACCCGGCCAGTTCCTGGGCGATGTCGGCGAGGAGGATGCCGACCTCGCCGAGGCGGTCGGCGAGTGCGGCGAGGACGGTGTCGTGGGCGCTGACGGCGCTCAGCGCGCGGTGGGCTCCGGCGACGAGGGTGCCGGCGTCCACGCCCTCGGGGTCGGCCGGGTCGCCGGCCAGCGCGCCGTGCGCGAGGGCGGCGGCGGACGCGAGGGACTCGGCGTGGCCGAGCCGCGCGGCCTCGGCGGCGAGGTCGGTGTCCTCGCCGGCGCGGGGTGCGGCGGCGGCGATCTCGTCGAGGCCGAAGCGGAGGAGGTCGGCCTCCTGGGCGCGTTCCCTGGCGCGGGTGGTGAGTTCGGCGAGGGTGGTGTCGACCTCGCGCAGCCGCCGGTGGGTGGCGCGGTAGGCGGCCAGCGGTACGGCGACGGCGTCACCCGCGTACCGGTCGAGCGCCTCGCGCTGCCGGGCGGGCCGCAGCAGGCCCTGCTGGTCGGTCTGCCCGTGGACGGCGACGAGTTCCTCGCCGAGTTCGGCGAGCAGCCCGGCCGGCACGGAGCGGCCGCCCACGTGGGCGCGGGACCTGCCCTCGGCCGAGACGGTGCGGCTGATGAGCAGCGCGCCGTCGTCGAGCTCCGCGCCGGCGTCGGCCGCGCGGCGGGCGGCGGGGCCGTCCGGGTCCACGGCGACGCGGCCCTCGACCACCGCCGAGGCGGCGCCGGCCCGTACGTAGCCGGCGTCCGCGCGCCCGCCGAGCAGCAGGCCGAGACTGGTGACGACCATGGTCTTGCCGGCCCCGGTCTCGCCCGTGACGGCGGTGAACCCGGTGGACAGCTCGACCACGGCGTCACCGATCACGCCGAGGTCCTTGATCCGCATCTCCTCCAACACGGATACGACCATACGAGGTTCGCGGGCGGCGTGGGGACGTCGCCACCCGAACACGCGTACGAAATCAGGTGGGGCGCGGGTGCCGGATCAGCGCGGTGCGCCGCGCCAACCCGCCACCGGCAGCGCGAACTTGGCCACCAGCCTGTCGGTGAACGGGGCGTGGTGGAGACGGGCGAGCCGCACCGGAACGGTTCCCCGTCTCACTTCGACGCGGGCGCCGGCCGGCAGCTCGACCATGCGGCGGCCGTCGGCCCACAGCACGCCGGGCCTCGTCTGCGGCACGATCTCGACGGCCAGCACCGAGTCGGGCGCGGTGACCAGGGGCTTCGCGAAGAGGGCGTGCGCGCTGATCGGGACCATCAGCAGCGCCTCGACCTCGGGCCACACGACGGGGCCGCCGGAGGAGAACGCGTACGCCGTGGAGCCGGTCGGCGTCGCGCAGACCACGCCGTCGCCGCCGAATCCGGAGACGGGGCGGCCGTCCACCTCGGTGACGACCTCCAGCATGCGTTCGCGCGCCGCCTTCTCGACGGACACCTCGTTCAGTGCCCAGTCGGTGTGCCGGCGGTCGCCGTCCACCAGGACGACGACGTCGAGCGTCATGCGCTCCTCGACCTCGTAGGCGCGGCGCACGACGCGGTCCACGACCTGGTCGAGGTCGTCGCGCTCGGCCTCGGCGAGGAAGCCGACGCGGCCGAGGTTGACGCCCAGCATGGGGACGCCGGACGCGTGCGAGAACTCGGCGCCGCGCAGCAGCGTCCCGTCGCCGCCGAGGACGACGAGGAGTTCACAGCCGTCGACGGCCGCGCGGGCGGCGGGCTCGTCGCCGTGGTCGGCCTTCTCGATGCGCTGGGCGGCAGCGGGCAGGGCGAGGTCGGCGGCCTCCTCGGCGAGCACGCGGACGCCGATGCCGTGCGCGAGGAGCCCTTGGACGACGCGTTCCGCGCTGCGGATGGCGGCCGGCCTGCCGGTGTGGGCGAGCAGGAAGACGGTGCGCGGCCCCGCGGGGGTGCCGCTGTCGGTGGGCTTGGTGGTCACTGGGGTCCCTCTGTCACGGCGCGGTCGAGGTCGGCCGGGTCGAGTGGCGGTGCCCCGGCGCG
The DNA here is from genome assembly GCF_004193175.1 of Streptomyces sp. RFCAC02. Lineage (NCBI taxonomy): Bacteria > Bacillati > Actinomycetota > Actinomycetes > Kitasatosporales > Streptomycetaceae > Streptomyces > Streptomyces sp. RFCAC02. Next base: position 830,590 of record NZ_SAUH01000001.1, read on the forward strand.
CAGCCACAGGAAGTATTCAACATTGCCCGAGGGACCCGGCAGCGGGCTTGCCGTGACGCCCCGGACGCCCAGGCCGTGCCCGGCGGCCTGCCCGGCGACCGTGCGGACCGCCTCGGCGCGCAGCGCCGGGCTGCGCACCACGCCGCCGGCGCCGAGGCGTTCCCGGCCGACCTCGAACTGCGGTTTCACCATGAGGACGAGGTCCGCGTCGGGCGCGCTGCACCGCACGAGCGCGGGGATGACGAGGCCGAGGGGGATGAACGACAGGTCGCCGACGACGAGTTCGGCCGGCGTTCCGTCGAGGGCTTCCGGGGTCAGCTCACGGACGTTGGTGCGGTCGCGGACGGTCACCCGCGCGTCGGCCCGCAGCGACCAGGCGAGCTGCCCGTAGCCGACGTCGACGGCGACCACGTGGGCGGCGCCCGCGCGCAGCAGGACGTCGGTGAAGCCGCCGGTCGAGGCGCCGGCGTCGAGGGCGCGGCGGCCGGCGACGCGCAGCCCGAGCGGGGTGAACGCGGCGAGGGCGCCGGCGAGTTTGTGGCCGCCGCGGGAGACGTAGCCGGGGTCCTCGTCGTCCTCGGCGACGACGAGGGCGGCACCGGTGGCGACCTGGGTCGCCGGCTTGGCGGCGGGCGCGCCGTTGACGCTCACGCGGCCGGCTTCGATGAGGGTCCTGGCGTGCTCGCGGGAGCGGGCGAGGCGGCGGCGGACGAGTTCCGCGTCGAGGCGGGCGAGACGGCCCTGGGCGGGAGGCATGGCGTCACTTCCCGGGGGCGGGCCGGTCGAGGGCCGCGAGGGTGTCGCGCAGGGCGCGGTGCACGTCCTCGTAGACGGCGGTGTGGCCGGCCACGGGGAGTCCCTCCGTCCCGGCGAGCCGGGCGAGCGCGGCGTCGACGGCGGCGTTCCCGGTGGGCTCGGGGGCGGTGTCGTCCCCGGCGGGCACGGCGCCGGCGAGCGGCCGGCGCCCCGGGGCCTGCGGGGACGGGGCGGCGCCCGGCGGCGGGCCGGGCGGGACGGGAGCGGCGGGCGTCGGTCGGGGCTCGTGCATGGCCCCGACGCTACCCGGTGGGCGCCGCCGCTCTCCGCCGCGCCGCCGGAACGACGAGCGGGGTGCCCGTCTCCGGGTCGTCGATGACGCGGCAGGGCAGCCCGAAGACCTCCTCGACCAGCCCGGCCGTGACGATGTCGCCCGGCGCCCCCTCGGCCACGACGCGGCCGTCCCGCAGCGCGATGAGGTGCGTGGCGTAGCGGGCCGCGTGGTTGAGGTCGTGGAGCACGGCGACGAGCGTGCGGCCCTCCTCCTCGTGGAGCCTGGCGCACAGGTCGAGCACCTCGATCTGGTGCGCGATGTCGAGGAACGTCGTCGGCTCGTCCAGCAGGAGCAGCGGTGTCTCCTGGGCGAGGGCCATGGCGATCCAGACGCGCTGGCGCTGGCCGCCGGACAGTTCGTCGATGAGCCGGTCGGCGAGCGGGGCGACGCCGGTGGCGGCCATCGACTCCTCGACGACCCGCTCGTCGTCGGCCGACCACTGGCGCAGCATGCCCTGGTGCGGGTACCGGCCGCGCGCCACGAGGTCGCCGACGGTGATGCCGTCGGGCGCGATCGGGGACTGCGGCAGCAGCCCGAGCGTGCGGGCGAGCTGCTTCGCCGGATACGACGAGATGGCCCGGCCGTCCAGGACGACGGACCCCGCGGACGGTTTGAGCATGCGCGACAGCGCGCGCAGCAGGGTGGACTTGCCGCAGGCGTTGGGGCCGACGATGACGGTGAACGAGCGGTCGGGTATCGCGACGTCCAGGTGTTCCGCGATGACGCGCCGCTCGTAGCCGAGGGTGACGTCCCGCGCCAGGAGCCGGGCTCCGGAGCCGGGCGTCTCGTGCGGGGGCTCGGGGCTGCGCATCGGGTTGTGCCTTCCGGGTCGACGGGTGGACGTGCGCCGTGTGCCGCCGGTACGGCCGGCAGGCCCGGTGGCACTCCCACACACATTAAGGTTAGGTTAGCCTAACCTCGTTTTTGACCGTCCATGAGAGTCCAAGGGCCGCCGTACCGCCACGCGTTCCTCCGCACGCCCCCGGAACACGGCATCGCGGCCCTCCCCCGTCCCGCCGGCCCCCCGCCCACGCACAGCGCACCGCAGCCGTCCCCGCCCGAGAGGAAAACGTCCCATGGCCGCCCGTCCGTTCGCGTTCTTCGACCTGCACGTCGTGCGCGCCACCACCCTGAGCCCGGGATTCGCCCGCGTCACGCTCGGCGGCCCGCAGCTCGACGGGTTCGGGCACGGGGGCCGCGACCAGCGGATCAAGCTGTTCCTGCCCGCCGCCGGCCACTCCGCCATCGCCGTGCCGCGCGACGCCGACGACTGGTGGACGGGCTGGCAGCGGATGCACCCCGCCGAGCGGGCCGTCATGCGCACCTACACCATCCGTGAGCTGCGCCGCGCGGAGCGGGAGGCCGACATCGACTTCGCCCTCCACCCCCACCCCGGCCCGGCGGCCGACTGGGCGCTGACCGTCCGCCCCGGCGATCCGGCCACCCTCCTCGGCGCCACGCAGGACGAGAACGCGGGCATCGGCTTCCACCGGCCCGACGGCACCGACTCCGTGCTCCTCGCGGGCGACGCCTCCGCGCTCCCCGCCATCGCCGGCATCCTCGCCTGGCTCCCGGCCGGGACCCCGGTGACCGTCCTCGCCGAGATCACGCACCCCGACGACCGCCAGGACCTCGCCACCCGCGCCGACGCCCGTACCACCTGGCTCACCCCCACCGCGGACGACCCGCAGCCCCTGCTGACCGCGCTGCGCGCACACCCGCTGCCCGGCACCTCGCCCTACGCGTGGGTCGCCGGCGAAGCGAGCTGCGTGCGCGCCCTGCGCCGCCACCTCGTCACCGAACGGGGCGTGGACAGGCGCCACATCACGTTCACCGGCTACTGGCGCCGGCACGCGTCCGAGGACACGCTGATCCAGGAGGCCATCGCCGCGGCCGCCTGACGGCGCGAAGGGCCTCCTCCCGGCCGACTACTCTTACGGGCAATGCTGTACGGGCCGAGGGGGAGAAACACCATGACGTCCAGCGTGTTCCGCATCGGCGGTGACCTGACAGTGCGGCGGTCGGGATTCGGGGCCATGCACCTGCCCACGGACCCGGGCCCCGGCCGCGAGAGGTCCGTCGCGGTCGCCCGGCGGGCCGTCGAGCTGGGCATCACGCTGATCGACACGGCCTACCTGTACGGCGGAGGAGCCAACGAGGAGCTGCTCGCCGAGGCCCTGCACCCCTACCCGGACGGCCTGGTGGTCACCACGAAGGTCGGCGTGGAGCAGTCGGGTCCCGGGGGCGAGTGGCGGCTCGACGGCCGGCCGGCCGTGCTGCGGGACCAGGTCGAGCGGGCGCTGCGCCGACTGCGCGTCGAACGGATCGAGCTTCTGCAGCTGCACCGCGTCGATCCGGAGACGCCGCTCGCCGACCAGGTCGGCACGCTGCGGGACCTGCGGACCGAGGGCAAGATCGGCCGGATCGGGCTGTCCGAGGTCACGGTCGCCGAGCTGGACCGGGCGCGGCGGATCACCGACATCGCGAGCGTGCAGAACCGGTACAGCCTCCTCGACCGCGAGCACGAGCCCGTGCTCGCGGCCTGCGAGGCGGCGGGGATCGCGTTCCTGCCGTGGCGCCCCGTCGCCTGGGGCGGGGCCGGGGCGCGTGCGGAGGTCGCCGCGGTGGCGGCCGAGCTGGGCGCCAGTCCCACGCAGGTCGCGCTCGCCTGGCTCCTCGGCCGCTCCCCCGTCATCCTGCCGATCCCCGGCACCGCCCGCATCGATCACCTGGAGGAGAACCTGGCGGCGGAACGCGTCGTCATCACCCCGGCACAGCGCGCCCGTCTCGACCGGCTCTCCGGAACCACGCGGACGGACGGCGAGGACTGAGCCCCGCCCCCGCACCGTCACCGACGGCGGAGGCGCCCTCACCACAGGTGCAGGAAGCTCCGGACGTCGTCATAGCCGTCGACGGCACGACCGTCCACGTCCGTCGGGTCCGCCTCGGCCGCGAGCGACTCCGCCAGCGCCAGGGCGTCACCGCCGAGACGCCCGAAACGTCGAGCGGTGTGTCCCAGGCACACGGCCCTAGACGCCGAGCCCCAGCCGCTCCAGCGCGTCGGCCGGGTCGAGGGTGCACTGTCCCTCTCCGGCCTCCGTCCACGCCACGGCGCACAGCGCGCGCAGCCCGTCGAGCGCGTCGTCCTGCCCGCGCACCTCGCCGTCCAGCACGAGACGCCCCCCGCTCACCGAGGCACGCAGCGCCCCGCAGCGGTACGCGCCGCCGTCACCGTCCGGCGTGACGTCGGGGTGCGGCGCGAGCAGCCCCCGCAGGTCGGCCGCGACGTACGACGGCCGGTGGTCGGGGCGCGCGGCGAGCAGCTCGGCGGGTCCCGTCACCCCGCTGAGAACCAGCAGCGAGTCCACGCCCCCGGCGTGCGCCCCCTCGATGTCGGTGTCGAGCCGGTCGCCGACGACCAGCGGGCGGCGCGCGCCGGTCCGCAGGATCGTCTCCCGGTGCATGGGCGGCCTCGGCTTCCCGGCGACGACCGGCCCCTCCGCGCGCCGCGTCGCGATCCGGACGACCTCGACGGCCGCGCCGTTGCCCGGCATGATGCCGCGCCCGCTCGGGATGGTCAGGTCGGTGTTGGACGCGAACCACACGGCGCCCCTGCCGACCGCGAGCGCCGCCTCGGCGAGCACGCTCCACGGCATCCCCGGGCCGCCGTACCCCTGCACGACGGCGACGGGCGCGTCGTCCGCCGAGTCCACCGGCACGAGGCCGCGCTCCCGCAGCGCGACACGCAGCCCCTCACCGCCCGAGCACAGCACCTTCGACGCGGCGGGCACCGCCTCGGCGACGAGCCGCGCCACGGCCTGCGCGGAGGTCACGACGTCGGTCTCGTCGGCCGGGACGCCCAGCTCCGTCAGGTGGGCGGCGACGGCGCCGGGCGTGCGGGCCGCGTTGTTGGTGACGTAGGCGAGCCGCATGCCGCCCGCCGCGGCGGCGCGCAGCGAGGCGACGGCGTGCGGCAGGGCGTCACCGCCCGCGTAGACGACGCCGTCGAGGTCGAGGAGCGCGGTGTCGTACGCCGCCCGCGGCTCCTGCGCGCAGCCGTCGGGGCGCGTCCTGGGCGCCGGGGGGTGTGCCGGGGTTCCGGCCAGCGATTCAGTCATCTCGCCATCGATCATCCCCCATGACCTCGGCGGAACGGCGACCGCGTCCTACGATGCGGGGATGGACGCCGCCGGCCTCGACCTCGCGCCGTTCCGCGGCCTGCGGTACGCGGCGGAACGCATCACCGGCCCCGCCCGGGTCGTCTCCCCGCCGTACGACGTCGTCGTCCGGCCGGACGGGCAGCGCGCCCTGGAGACGGCGGACCCGCACAACGTCGTCCGCCTCACCCTGCCGCCGACGCCCGCCCGGGCCGCCGCCACGCTGGCCGACTGGCGCCGGACCGGTGTCCTCGTGCCCGACGACCTGCCCGCCCTGTACGTCCACGAGCAGCGCGACCCGGCCGGTGCCGTGCTGCAGCGGGGCCTCGTCGGCGCGCTGCGGCTCACGCCGCCGCACGAGGGCGTCGTCCTGCCGCACGAGGACGTGCTGCCCGACGTCGTCGCCGAACGGGCCGCGCTCCTGCGCGCCACCGCCGCCGACATCGAACCCCTCCTCCTGTCCTACCGGGACGCCGGTCCCGCCCTGGCCGCCCTGATCGACGCCACGGCGGCCCGCCCGCCGCTCACGGTCCTGACGGCCGCCGACGGCATCACGCACCGCCTGTGGCGCCGCACCGATCCGGCCGCCCACGCCACCGCGGCCCGCGCCCTGCGTCCGCACCGCGCGCTCATCGCGGACGGCCACCACCGGTGGGCCACGGCGCTGCGCGTGAGCCGGGAACACGGCGGGCGCGCCCCGTGGGACCGGACGCTGGTCCTGCTGGTGGACTCGGCGCGCCACCCGCTGCACGTCCGGGCCATCCACCGCGCGCTGCCGGGACTGCCGCCGGCGGACGCCCTGGCGGCCCTCGCGGGGGCGTTCCGCGTACGGCGCCTGGACGGTCCCGCGTCCGACCCCGGCGCCGCGCTGCGCGTCCTGGACGCGACACCCGGCACGGCCTTCGTCATCGGGGGCGGCGGGGCGTTCCACCTCGCCGACCGCCCCGACCCCGCCGTCATCGCGCGGACCGTCCCGGCCGACCGCCCCGCCGCCTGGCGCGGTCTCGACACGACCGTCCTGCACGCGACGGTGATCAACGCCCTGTGGCGCGTGCCCGACCGGCCGGGCGGCATCTCGTACCTGCACGACGCGCCGTCGGCGCTCGACCGGGCGGAGCGGTCCGGCGGGACCGCCGTCCTGCTGCGGCCTGTCACGGAGGACGTGGTGCGCACGCTCGCCGGACAGGGCGTCACCACGCCGGGGAAGACGACGTCGTTCGGCCCCAAACCGGTGTCGGGCCTGGTCCTGCGTGCGATGGCGGATCAGACGGCACACGGCATCGCGCAGACCACTTAGGTTAGGCTAACCTCACTTCGGCCGTTCTCCCCCACGCGTATCTGGGAGTGTCATGACCGCACCGAGCGCCACACCGCTCTTCACCCGGAACGATCCCCGTCTCGGCGCCTTCGCCCTCCGCCCCGTCGACCCGGACGCGGACACGCCGCTGCTGCACCGCTGGCTCACCCACCCGAAGTCGGCGTTCTGGCTGATGACCGAGGCCACCCCCGACGACGTCGCGGCGGAGTACCGCCGCATCGCAGCCAGCCCGGCGCACGACGCGTTCATCGGCCTCAACGACGGCGTCCCCGCGTTCCTCACCGAACGCTACGACCCGGCCGCCGAACCGGTCGGCGCCGCCTACGAGGTCCGCACCGGCGACGTCGGGATGCACTTCCTCGTCGCACCCACCGACACACCGCGCCACGGCTTCACGCGCGCCGTCATCACGACCGTCATGGCGTTCCTCTTCGACGATCCGGCGACCCGCCGCGTCGTCGTCGAGCCGGACGCCCGCAACCACCGTGTCCACGCCCTCAACGCCGCCGTCGGCTTCGAGGTGGCGGAAACCGTCAGCCTGCCCGGCAAGGAAGCCCTCCTCAGCCTGTGCACCCGCGAGCGATTCACGGCCGCCGTCCCCCAGGAGTGACCATGCGCCCCACGCCCCTCACCCCCGAGCCCATCACCACCGACGACGCCACCGCCCACCTGGACCCCGAGCACTGGGCACGCGCCGAACGCCACCTCATACGCAAGGCTCTCGCCGAGTTCTCCCACGAGCGCCTCCTGACCCCCGAACCGGACGGCCGCGACGGCTGGTTCACCGTCCGCAGCGACGACGGCACCGTCACCTACCGCTTCCCCGCCGACATCACCGCCCTCGACCACTGGCGCATCGACGCGGCGCGCGTCTGTCGCGAACGCACCTCGGACGGCACCCCGCTGCCCCTGGACGCCCTCGGCTTCTTCATCGAACTGCGCGCCACCCTCGGCCTGTCGGACGCCGTCCTGCCCACCTACCTGGAGGAGATCACCTCCACCCTCGCCGGCGCCGCCTACAAGCTGGCCCGCCCGCGGCGCACCGCCGCCGAACTGGCCCGCGCCGATTTCCAGTCTATCGAGGCCGGCATGACGGAGGGCCATCCCTGTTTCGTCGCCAACAACGGCCGCATCGGCTTCGACTCGGCGGAGTACCACGCCTACGCCCCGGAGACCGGCGCCCCCGTCCGCCTCCTGTGGCTGGCCGCGCGCCGCGACGCCGCCACGTTCACGGCCTGCAGCGACATCGACTACGAGCGGCTCATCGAGGCGGAGCTGAGCCCCGCGACCCGCGCCGCGTTCGCCGGCCGGCTGACCGCCCTCGGCCTCGACCCGGCCGACCACTACTACCTGCCGGTCCATCCCTGGCAGTGGCGCAACCGGCTGTCCGTCACCTTCGCCGGCGAGGTCGCCGCCCGCCGCCTCGTCCTCCTCGGGGAGAGCGAGGACACCTACCGCGCCCAGCAGTCCATCCGCACGTTCTTCAACACGGCCCACCCCGGGCGGCACTACGTGAAGACGGCACTCTCCATCCTCAACATGGGCTTCGTACGCGGCCTCTCCGCCGCCTACATGGAGGCCACCCCGGCCATCAACGACTGGCTCGCCGACCTCGTCGCGGGCGACGACGTCCTGTCCGGAGCCGGCTTCACGGTCCTCCGCGAGCACGCCGCCATCGGCTACCACCACCGCCACTACGAGGCCGCCACCGCCAAGGGCTCCCCCTACCTGAAGATGCTGGCCGCGCTGTGGCGCGAGAGCCCGGTCCCCATGCTGCGCCCCGGGGAGCGCCTGGCCACGATGGCGTCACTGCTGCACGTGGACGAGGACGGCGGCTCGTTCGCGGCGGCGCTGATCGCCGAGTCGGGCCTCGCGCCGGAGGTCTGGCTGCGCCGCTACCTCGACGCGTACCTGCGGCCCCTCGTGCACTGCATGTACGCGCACGACCTGGCGTTCATGCCGCACGGGGAGAACGTCATCCTCGTGCTGGAGAACGGCGTCCCGAACCGCGTCGTGATGAAGGACATCGCCGAGGAGATCGTGGTGATGAACCCGGACGTGCCGCTGCCGCCCGAGGTGGAGCGCGTACGGGCCGAGGTGTCGGACGAGATGTGGCCGCTGGCCGTCCTGACGGACGTCTTCGACTGCTTCCTGCGCTTCCTGAACGGCATCCTCGACGGCACGGGAGTGCTGCGCGAGGACGCGTTCTGGGCGACGGTCGCGGCGTGCGTGCGGGACTACCAGGACGCGGCGCCGCACCTGGCCGACCGGTTCAAGCGGTTCGACCTGTTCACGGACGAGTTCCCGCTGTCGTGCCTGAACCGTCTGCAGCTGCGGGACAACAAGCAGATGGTGGACCTGAGCGACCCGACGAGCGCACTGCAGCTCGCCGGGTCGCTCAGGAACCCCCTGGCCCGTTACGCCTGAGCACGGCCGTCGGCGTCCTCGGCGTCGGCGGCCCCGTCACCGGGTCCGTCCGCGTCGAGGCCGTCACGGTCCTCCGGCTCGTCGTCGTCGGCGTCGAGACCGGAGTGGTCCTCCTGCTCCTCGGGGTCGTCCGCGCTGTCGCCGTCCTCCGGCTCCTGCGCGTCCTCCTGCCCGTCGTCGTCCCCGTCGTCCGCCGCGGCCACCGGGGTGCCGGCGGTCTCCGGCTCGTCCCAGTCGTCGGCCTCCGGGTCGAGGGCGTCGAGGAACTCCACGCCGTCCAGCTCGGCGAGCCGGTCGGAGGCGTTGGTGACGCCGCCCTGGTCGGCGTCGAGCGCCTTCGCGAACCAGGTGCGGGCCTCCGCCTCGCGGCCGGCGGCGAGCAGGGCGTCGGCGTACGCGTACCTGAGCCTCGCGGTCCACGGGTGGACGGCGGTGGACGCCAGCTCCTGGCACTCCAGGGTGACGACGGCGGCGTCGGGCTGGCCGAGGTCGCGGCGCGCGCCGGCGGCGACGAGCCGCATCTCGATCTGCCCGGCCCTGTCGAGCCGCTGGACCTCGGGTTCACCGGCCATGGTGAGGGCACGCTCGGGCCGGCCCATGCCGCGTTCGCAGTCGGCCATGATGGGCCACAGGTGCACGGAGCCGGTCATGCGCCGTGCCGCCCGGAACTCGGTCAGCGCCTCGGCGTACTTCTCCACGCCGTAGGAGGCGAACCCGGCCGCCTCGCGGACGGCGCCGACGCGGGACGCGAGCCGCAGCGCGACGCGGGAGTGGCCGTAGGCGCGTTCGGGGTCCTCGTCCAGGAGCTTCGCGACCATGACGAGGTTCCGTGCGACGTCGACCGCGAGGGTCTTCGGCAGGCTCAGCAGCTCCTGCCGCACGGAGCGGTCGATCTCGTCGCCGGTCACGTCGTCCGGGATCGGCAGCCGGCGGACGCGCTCGCGGTCGTCGCGGGCCTGCGGGGAGCGGTGGAAGCCCTCCCGCCGCGGACCGCGGTCGTCGTGGCGGAAACCGCCACCGCGCCGGTCGTCCCGGGGCCGGTCGCCCCAGCGCCGGTCACCGCCGGGCCGGTCGGACCGCGGCCGGTCGTCGCGGCGGAACTCCCGCCCACCGGGCCGGTCATCACGACGGAACTCGCCACGGGGACGGTCGTCACGACGGAACTCGCCACGGGGACGGTCATCACGGCGGAAGTCGTCCCTGGGCCGGTCGTCGCGACGGAAGTCACGCCCGCCCGGACGGTCGTCACGGCGGAACCCGTCGCGAGGACGGTCGTCACGCCGGAACCCCTCGCGGGGGCGGTCGCCCCGGTCGTCGCGGCGGAACTCCCGCCCACCCGGCCGGTCATCACGACGGAACCCGTCACGGGGACGGTCGTCACGGCGGAAGTCGCGGCCACCGCCGCCACCCCGGTGGTCGTCACGGAACCCACCACGCGGCCGGTCATCACGCGGCCTGTCGTCACGACGGAACCCGTCACGGGGGCGCTCGTCGCGGCGGAAGTCGTCCCTGGGCCGGTCGTCGCGACGGAAGTCACGCCCGCCCGGACGGTCGTCACGGCGGAACCCGTCGCGAGGACGGTCGTCACGGCGGAACCCGTCACGGGGACGGTCGTCACGCCGGAACCCCTCGCGGGGGCGGTCGCCCCGGTCGTCGCGGCGGAACTCCCGCCCACCCGGCCGGTCATCACGACGGAACTCGCCACGGGGACGGTCGTCACGGCGGAAGTCGCGGCCACCGCCGCCACCCCGGTGGTCGTCACGGAACCCACCACGCGGCCGGTCATCACGCGGCCTGTCCTCGCGACGGTAACCACCCTCACGGGGACGGTCGTCACGACGGAAGTCGCGCCCACCGGGCCGGTCGTCCCTGCGGTCGTCGCGGCGGAAGTCCCGGCCGCCGCCCCGGTTGTCGTCGCGGTAGCTGCCGCGCGGACGGTCGTCGCGACGGAAGTCGCGGCCACCCGGTCGGTCGTCCCGGCGGTAACCGCCCTCACGGGGCCGGTCGTCGCGGCCTCCGCGGTCGTCCCTGGGCCGGTCGTCGCGCCGATCGTCACGCCAGTTCCCGCCGCCACGGCGGAAACCGCCGCGATCATCGTCGCGCCTGGGTCCCCTCGCACCTCGGTCGGCGTGTGCCGGCCGGTCCTCCGATGAATTCGACATGACGTGACTCCTACCTCTTCGAGAAAAACAAAAAAGGACCTCTGGTTCTCCAGCAAGTCGCTGAAGAACCAGAGGTCCTCATCACAGATTGTCCGGCGGTGACCTACTCTCCCACACGGTCCCCCATGCAGTACCATCGGCGCTGGAGAGCTTAGCTTCCGGGTTCGGAATGTAACCGGGCGTTTCCTCTCCGCCATGACCACCGGAACACTAAAAGTGCTCCAAAGCGAACAAGCGCACTCTTCAGTTGTGAAGAATTCCGAGGTCAATCCCTCGGATTCGAAGCACTCGGCTTCGAAAAGCACAGTGGACGCGAGCATCTATGGACAAGCCCTCGGCCTATTAGTACCGGTCAACTCCACCCCTCACAGGGCTTCCATCTCCGGCCTATCAACCCGCTCGTCAAACGGGGGCCTTACCCCATCAAAGTGGGTGGGAGTCCTCATCTCGAAGCAGGCTTCCCGCTTAGATGCTTTCAGCGGTTATCCCTCCCGAACGTAGCCAACCAGCCATGCCCTTGGCAGGACAACTGGCACACCAGAGGTTCGTCCGTCCCGGTCCTCTCGTACTAGGGACAGCCCTTCTCAAGACTCCAACGCGCACAGCGGATAGGGACCGAACTGTCTCACGACGTTCTAAACCCAGCTCGCGTACCGCTTTAATGGGCGAACAGCCCAACCCTTGGGACCAACTCCAGCCCCAGGATGCGACGAGCCGACATCGAGGTGCCAAACCATCCCGTCGATACGGACTCTTGGGGAAGATCAGCCTGTTATCCCCGGGGTACCTTTTATCCGATGAGCGACGGCGCTCCCACAAGCCACCGCCGGATCACTAGTCCCTGCTTTCGCACCTGCTCGACCCGCCAGTCTCACAGTCAAGCTCCCTTGTGCACTTACACTCACCACCTGATAACCAACCAGGCTGAGGGAACCTTTGGGCGCCTCCGTTACTCTTTAGGAGGCAACCGCCCCAGTTAAACTACCCACCAGACACTGTCCCCGATCCGGATCACGGACCCAGGTTAGACATCCAGCACGACCAGAGTGGTATTTCAACAACGACTCCACCCAAGCTGGCGCTCAAGCTTCACAGTCTCCCACCTATCCTACACAAGCCGAACCGAACACCAATATCAAGCTATAGTAAAGGTCCCGGGGTCTTTCCGTCCTGCTGCGCGAAACGAGCATCTTTACTCGTAATGCAATTTCACCGGGCCTATGGTTGAGACAGTCGAGAAGTCGTTACGCCATTCGTGCAGGTCGGAACTTACCCGACAAGGAATTTCGCTACCTTAGGATGGTTATAGTTACCACCGCCGTTTACTGGCGCTTAAGTTCCCAGCCTCGCCCCCGAAAGAGCTAACCGGTCCCCTTAACGTTCCAGCACCGGGCAGGCGTCAGTCCGTATACATCGCCTTACAGCTTCGCACGGACCTGTGTTTTTAGTAAACAGTCGCTTCTCGCTGGTCTCTGCGGCCACCCCCAGCTCCAACCGAAAAGGTCTTCACCAGAAGCGGCCCCCCTTCTCCCGAAGTTACGGGGGCAATTTGCCGAGTTCCTTAACCATAGTTCACCCGAACGCCTCGGTATACTCTACCTGACCACCTGAGTCGGTTTCGGGTACGGGCCACCATGAAACATCGCTAGAGGCTTTTCTCGACAGCATAGGATCATCCACTTCACCACAATCGGCTCCGCATCAGGCCTCACCCTGTATGTCGCACGGATTTACCTGCACGACGGGCCACACCCTTACCCCGGGACAACCACCGCCCGGGATGGACTACCTTCCTGCGTCACCCCATCACTCACCTACTACCCCCTCGGACCACCGGCTCCACCACCACACCACCCGAAGGCAACATGGGGCTTCACGGGCTTAGCATCAGGAGATTCAGCGCTGGCGCTTCACAGCGGGTACCGGAATATCAACCGGTTATCCATCGACTACGCCTGTCGGCCTCGCCTTAGGCCCCGACTTACCCTGGGCAGATCAACTTGACCCAGGAACCCTTAGTCAATCGGCGCACACGTTTCTCACGTGCGTATCGCTACTCATGCCTGCATTCTCACTCGCGTACCGTCCACGACACCCTTACAAGGCCGCTTCACCCAGCACACGACGCTCCCCTACCCATCGCTTACGCGATGACACGACTTCGGCGGTGTACTTGAGCCCCGCTACATTATCGGCGCAGAATCACTCGACCAGTGAGCTATTACGCACTCTTTCAAGGGTGGCTGCTTCTAAGCCAACCTCCTGGCTGTCTCTGCGACTCCACATCCTTTCCCACTTAGCACACGCTTAGGGGCCTTAGTCGATGCTCTGGGCTGTTTCCCTCTCGACCATGGAGCTTATCCCCCACAGTCTCACTGCCGTCCTTCACTTGCCGGCATTCGGAGTTTGGCTAAGGTCAGTAACCCGGTAAGGCCCATCACCTATCCAGTGCTCTACCTCCGACAAGAAACAAACGACGCTGCACCTAAATGCATTTCGGGGAGAACCAGCTATCACGGAGTCTGATTGGCCTTTCACCCCTAACCACAGGTCATCCCCCAGATTTTCAACTCTGGTGGGTTCGGGCCTCCACGCAGTCTTACCCACGCTTCACCCTGCCCATGGCTAGATCACCCCGCTTCGGGTCTAGGGCATGCTACTCAAACGCCCTCTTCGGACTCGCTTTCGCTACGGCTCCCCACCACAGGTTAACCTCGCAACACACCGCAAACTCGCAGGCTCATTCTTCAAAAGGCACGCAGTCACGACAACAAGCCACAAGTGACTCGCTGCGACGCTCCCACGGCTTGTAGGCACACGGTTTCAGGTACTATTTCACTCCGCTCCCGCGGTACTTTTCACCATTCCCTCACGGTACTATCCACTATCGGTCACCAGGGAATATTTAGGCTTAACGGGTGGTCCCGCCAGATTCACACAGGATTTCTCGGGCCCCGTGCTACTTGGGAAACACACAAGGAAGCCATCATGATTTCGCCTACGGGGGTCTTACCCTCTACGCCGGGCCTTTCGCATGCCCTTCGACTACCACAATGGTTTCTCACTCCCCCAGCTGCCGGCAGACAACTGAAGTGCGCTCCCACAACCCCGCCTGCGCAACCCCTGCCGGGTATCACACACAAACGGTTTAGCCTCCTCCGGTTTCGCTCACCACTACTCCCGGAATCACGGTTGTTTTCTCTTCCTGCGGGTACTGAGATGTTTCACTTCCCCGCGTTCCCTCCACACCGCCTATA